>CAMEQX010000101.1 GCA_945933905.1 uncultured Clostridia bacterium | reverse complement strand
TGCCCTTGCGCGCTCGGCTTGGCAACTCCCGTGGCGATTATGGTCGGAAACGGCGTCGGCGCGAAGAATGGAATTTTGTTTAAAACCGCAGTTTCGCTTGAACAAACAGGCAAAACCGATATAGTTCTTATCGATAAAACAGGAACGATTACCAAAGGCAAGCCCGAGGTGACGGACGTTGTTCCCGCGGAAAATGTTGACGAAAACGAGCTGATGAAAACGGCTTTTTCGCTCGAAAAACGCAGCGAACACCCGCTTGCCGAGGCTGTCGTGAGCTACGGAAACGAGCGCGGGTTTACTGCGGACGAGCCGACAGAGTTCAAGGTTTTGCGCGGGAGCGGGCTTGCGGCAACGCTTAACGGTCGCGAGCATATCGCGGGAAATCTGCGGCTTTGCGAAACGTACTGCGATATCCCGAGGAAAATGCGCGAAACCGCCGAAATTCTCGCCGAAGCGGGCAAAACGCCGCTGTTTTTCTGCCGTGAGAGCAGGCTGATGGGCATAATCGCGGTCGCGGATGCGGTGAAGGAGGACAGCCCGCGCGCGATTTCGCAGCTCAAAAATATGGGCATAAAGACGGTTATGCTCACGGGAGATAATCGCCGAACCGCCGAAGCCGTGGGAAAAATCGCGGGCGTTGACGAGGTTATCTCGGAGGTTTTGCCGGGGGACAAGGAGGACGTTGTCCGCGAGCTTCAAAAGCAAGGAAAAGTCGCGATGGTCGGCGACGGCATAAACGACGCGCCCGCCTTAACCCGCGCCGATACGGGAATTGCCGTGGGCGCGGGCACGGACATCGCGATAGACGCGGCGGACGTTGTGCTGATGAAAAGCACGCTTATGGACGTTCCCGCGGCAATTCGGCTTTCGCGCGCGGCTCTGCGGAACATTCACCAAAATCTGTTTTGGGCGTTTTTCTACAACGTCATCGGCATACCGCTTGCGGCGGGAGCGCTTATTCCGCTGTTCAATCTGCGGCTGAACCCGATGTTTGCGGCGGCTGCGATGAGTTTATCGAGCGTGTTCGTGGTAACAAACGCGCTGCGGCTGAATTTGGCGAAAATCTACAATGAAAATCACGACAAAAAAATCCGCGCAAAACGCGGCAAAATTCACAAGGAGGAAGAAACAATGGAAGTTACGATGAAGATTGAGGGAATGATGTGCGGGCACTGCGAGGCGACCGTGAAAAAGGCGCTTGAGGCAATCCCGACAGTCGAGAGCGCGTCGGTTTCGCACGAAACAGGCACCGCGACAATCAAGCTCTCCGCCGAAACCGATTTCGCGACGCTCAAAAAGGCGGTCGAGGATAAAGATTACAAGGTTATCTCATAAACAAAACTGCCCGAGAGCAAAATCTCGGGCAGTTCTGTCAATATGAATTTTTCAATCTCTCGCCTACATATTCATACTCGTCTGCTTTATAAATATACTCTGGAGCGGTGGTGCCTTTGTTTAATTCAACGACAATAAACAGCCTGTCGCCTTCTTCAAACTTGTTATAATACATATGTTGTGTAATTCTGACGTCCTCGTCAATTCCCTTGCAGTTGATGTAGTATCGATGGTCTGCTATTGTGTCTGGCTTTAGGGTATCGCCGGGGTTCTTTTTCTTATATTTGCTGACAACCTCGCTTTGAACAACGACAAAATCTTCCGTTGTCGCTTTCTTGCCGAAAAGCTTTGGAAATCCGATGATAAAGCAAATCAACCCCATAACAGCAAACGGCACGATTATCAGATATTTCGTCTTGGAATTCTTGATTTTTGGAGCATTTCTGAGCAGAAAAAACAGCAGAACTCCAACCCCGATAACAACCAAACCTACGATTATAATAAAAGCAGGATTTGGATTGAGCTTTTCTAAAATCATTTCATCGGTTAATTGCTTGAGATTTTCCATTTTTTCTCCTTATTAAAAAGCTGCCTTTTTTCAAAAGCAGCTTTTGTTTTTAGTCGGGCAAAACGTACTTCGCTTTGTAGTCATTGAACTCGTCCATAAACTCGGATTTTTCAAGCTTTTTCAGCTCGTTGATGTATTCGTGAGTATCAAGGCTGTTTTCCTGAATTTGAATAAGGCAGACCGCGATATTCGAGCAGTGGTCGGAAACGCGCTCAAAGTTCGTGAGCAAATCCTGTAAAATGAAGCCGAGCTCGATTGTGCAGATACCCTCGCGCAGACGCTCGATGTGGCGGTTTTTCAGCTCCGCGCGCAGCGTGTCGATAACGTCCTCGAGCGGCTCAACCTCTTTCGCGAGCTTGATATCGCCGTTCATAAACGAGTTTATCGACATCTCAAGAATTTCCTTGAGCGCGCTTGTCATAACGCCGACTTCCTTTTCGGCGGCTTCGGAGAAGTGAATTTTCTTCGTAAACATTTCCTCGGCGGTTTCCTTGATGTTGACCGCGTGGTCGGAAATTCGCTCAAGGTCGCCGATTGTGTGGAGCAGATTTGACACGACCTGACTGTCGCTCACGGACAAATCCTTTGAAGCGACCTGTAAAATATACGAGCCGATTTTGTCCTCGTAGATATCGATTGTGTTCTCGTTATCGACAACCTCCTGCGCGATTTTCGCGTCATACTCCTCAACAAGACCGAGCGACATCAGCAGGGTTTCCTTTGTAAGCGTAGCCATCTTATAAGCAACATTCTTGCACTGCTCGATAGCAACGGAAGGCGTGTTGAGGAAGCGCTTGTCGAGCATCGGCATTTCCGCGGTGGTTTCGCCGGGCTTGTCGCGGATTGTGAGGCAAGCAAGCTTTTCGAGCTGTTTGGTGAACGGGAGGAAGAGCGCCGTTACCAGCACGTTGAAGCAGGTGTGGATAATTGCAATTCCCACGGAATTCAGCTGCTCGGTCATAAACGGCAAATCTATGAGCGCGTTCACCAGATAGAACAGCCCGAGGAACACAACCGTACCGATTACGTTGAAGTAAAGGTGAACGATAGCCGATTGACGAGATAAGCGCCGTCACGCAGGAGCCGATGTTCTGACCGAGAATTATCGGGAGCGCGATGGAGTAGGTTACGGTTCCCGTTTTATTTGAGATGGACTGCAAAATACCGATTGAAACGGACGACGACTGAAGCACCGCCGTCAGAAGCGCGCCCGCGAGAACGCCCAAAATCGGGTTGGAGAACATTGTCATAATGCTGGTGAACTGCTCGTTGTCCTTGAGGCTTTCGGCTGCGGAGGACATTGAGTTCATTCCGAACATCAAAAGCGCAAATCCCACCATAATCGTGCCGACGGTTCGTTTTTTGTCGGATTTTGTGAACATCGCGAGAATGATACCCAAAATCGCGAGAACCGTGGTGAAGGTTTTCACGCTGAAAATCTGCGATAGAATTGCTTCGCTTCCGTCGCCGACGGACGAAAGGCTGACCAACCACGCGGTTGCGGTTGTACCGATATTTGCGCCCATAATGACGCCGATAACCTGCGATAGCTTCATCAGCCCCGAGTTTACGAAGCCGACCATCATAACGGTTGTCGCCGCCGAGGACTGAATAAGAGCGGTGACAATCGCGCCCAAGCCCACGCCTTTTAAGCGGTTTGACGTCATTTTTTCGAGCAGCGTTTCAATCCGCCCGCCCGCAAGTTTTTCCAGTGCGCCGCTCAGCGTGTGCATTCCGAACATAAACACCGCGAGTCCGCCGAACATTCCAAGCAAATCCTGAAAGCTCATAAATTATACTCCCGAATTTCTCATCTTTATTAAATAATTCCCATACACTCTTATTATACATAATTTTTTCCGAAAAGTAAAGGGCTTGTAAAAATTTCATCATTTTGTAGAAAAAATTTAACTTTAAAAGCGAAATTTTACAAAAAAATCGCAGAAATTTGTGCAATTTTCATCAAAAACAATTCCATTGCGAAAAAGATTTGTTAAATTTATCGACAAAATCACAAAAATGTGATATAATAAAATAAACAAAATTTTTCTGTAAAGAGGGTGTTTTTATGAGGAAAATTATCACAATTTCAAGACAGTACGCAAGCGGCGGGCGCGAAATCGGACAAAAGCTCTCCGAGCGGCTCGGCACGGGCTATTACGACCACGAGCTGCTGGAGGAAGCGGCAAAGGGCAGCGGCATACACCAAAGTCATTTTGTGGAAAACGACGAAAAGCGCACCAACAGCTTTCTTTATCTCCTCTCCACAACCTACGGTCAGGGCGGCGTGCCGTTTGACGACTCGCTGTTTTTCGCCACGCTGAACGCTGTCCGCAAAATCGCTTCCGAGGAGGACTGCGTGATAATCGGGCGCTGCGCGGATTACGCTCTGCGCGATTTTGAGCGCGTGCTGAACATTTTCATCACGGCGCCGCTTGACGTCCGTGTAAAGCGCGCGGTTGAGGTTTACGGGATTGCCGAAAAGCACGCCGAGGACTATGTAAAACGCATCGATAAACAGCGCATTTCCTATTATAATTACTACACCGACAAGCGCTGGGGACAGCCGCAGAATTATCAGATTTGCCTTGACAGCTCCGCGCTTGGAATTGACGGCACGGTTGACCTTCTCGAAAAATTCGCCGAGGAATATTTCAAATAACCGAAAATACACAACTTTAAGGCTGCTGATAGATGTCAGCAGCCTGTTTTGTTAATCGATTTGTTTCAAGGTCCGGTATATCTGCTGCATTTTCATATCGGTCTGCGCGATTGTTTCCGCGCAAAGCCGAAGCTGCTCGGCAAGCTCCGCGGAAACCTCGGTATCGGTCTTGTATTTCAGCTCGTGTTCAAGGCTTGCCCAGAAGTCCATAGCAATCGTTCTTATCTGCACCTCAACGTTCACAAGCTCCTTTTTCTCGGAAAGATAAACAGGCGTTTCGATGACGAGATGAAGACTGCGATAGCCGTTTGCCTTGGGATTTGCGATATAGTCCTTGCGCTTGATAAGTGTGACGTCGTCCTGCGCTGTAAGCAGGTCGGCAACCTGATAGATGTCCTCGATATAGTTGCAGATAACGCGCACTCCCGCGATATCAAACAGATTTTCCCGCACGGCTTCAACCGTGAACGGCAAATTGTTCCGCTGAAGCTTCTTGAACATACTCTCGGGTGACTTCAAGCGGTCTTCTATATGATGAATAGGGTTGTAGGAGTATTTCGTGCGGAATTCGCTGTCAAGAATTTCCAGCTTTGTTTTGACCTCGCGGATTGCGGAATCGTAGAGATGCTCGAGCTCGATAAACTTGTACATCTGCTCCATAACCGCCTGCTGACTGTTCTCGGCGAGGAGTTGTTTTACGGGAGCAAGCGCCGTGGGAGAGGCTTGCTTTTTCTTTTTGAGCGTCATTTTTCCAACTTCCTTTCAAAAGTTTTCAAAATCATTTTACACCGCGAAAGAATAAAATGTGTTAAAACCGTGTGAAGAATATGTGAAAGTTACTTGGTTGCGTCCTGTTTCATTCCGCTGAGGAGCGCCTCGATTTCATCTTGCGACATCTTCCCGCCGTCAGATTTCGGCTCGGGAGCGGGTTCGCTTGCGCCCATTTGCGCGGCAATCAGCTTTTCGATATCGTCCTGAGACATTTTCCCGCCGTCAGATTTAGGCTCGGGAGCGGGCTGAGCTGCGGCAGTTTGCGCGGCAATCAGCTTTTCAATATCGTCCTGAGACATCTTCCCGCCGTCAGATTTCGGCTCGGGAGCGGGCTCACTTGCGCCCATTTGCGCGGCAATCAGCTTTTCGATATCGTCCTGAGACATTTTCC
>CAMEQX010000100.1 GCA_945933905.1 uncultured Clostridia bacterium | reverse complement strand
GACAGTGTTTATATGTATAATCATCATAGTTTTGCAGGGCAATCATCTGATTTGCGAGAAAGTTTGAGTTTCCCGCGATATCCGTGATGATGTTGTCGGCGATATTGTCAACGCGCTCCACGGAAGCCTTTGAAAGCTCCCTGATTTCCTCGTTGCAGTCAAAAATCTCGTTCAAATCCGTAAGCGCGCGGCTGAGATTTTGATTGATGGGCTTTTCGCGGCGCTTTTTCTCGGGCTTGGGCTGAGGCTTATCCTCGCGCTTGTGCGAAGCCGTGCCCTCAATTCCCCCGCCGACAATATTGACGGTTTTTATTCCGCACTCGCGCAGCTCCTCAATCATCGCATAGGACAAAAACCGCCCTTTTTCATAAAGCAGCTTATATTCCGTTGCGCTCGTGGAGTAAACGTCGTCCGCGAGCTGCATTCCTTCGCGCAGCTTTTCAACCGAAACAATCAGCATAAAAATACCTCAAAACGCTGTTTTCAAATCACAACGGCGACTTGTAAACACCTTTTTCCACATATTCCGCCAGAGTTTTCTTCGCCTCAACAGCGTCGCTTTCATAAGTAATTCCAAACCAACGGCTGTCAGTCGGAATGTCCTTCACCTTATAGCCTCTTGACGCGATTTCACGGCTCACGGCGTCCGCGATGGTAAGCTCGGCTTTGAGCTCGTCGGGCTGAAGATTGTTGAGGAATTTCCGAAGCTGATGCGCCAGAATGTCCATAAACCCGATTTTAAAGCCCCACATACTCATAGAAGTTGTGTCGTTGTCGCCGAGAATTTTCTCGTAGCCGTCGTATTTTCCCCTGATAACGCCGTCCGCGCCGCGAGAAATCTGCTTCGTTTCCTCAACGGACGTGAGCAAGCCCTCGGCGTTTTTGCGGCAAATACCGCGATTTACCGGACCGTTCTCGGAGAGCGTGTTTTTGAGCAAAAAGTCAACCGAGCAAGCGTCCGCGGTCGGATTTTTGAAAAACTCCACCAGCGCCGCAAACGCCTCTGCTCCGTAAAAATCGTCGGCATTTATCACGGCAAAATCCCCGTCCAGCGCGTCCTTGCAGCAGTAAAGCGCCTGCGCTGTACCCCACGGCTTTGAGCGCGCGGGAAAATCGTTTGCTCTCACGGGGAGATTATCGGTTGACTGAAAAACATAATCGGTTTTCACAATGCGTGAAATTCTGTCGCCGATTGTGCTTTTAAACAGCTCCTCGATGTCTTTTCTGATGATGAAAAGAACGCGCGTGAAGCCGTTTTTGACCGCGTCGTGAACCGAGTAGTCAATCAACAGCTCGCCGTTCGGTCCGAGCGCCTCAAGCTGCTTTATCCTGTCCGAACCGCCGTAGCGCGAGCCCATTCCCGCCGCCAAAACCACCAAAGTTAAATCCGACATAATTTTCTCCTTTTAAATTCCGACTAAAACTAAAACTTACTGCAAACTCTTTATCGATTCGTTAATCTTCGCCATTTTCTCCTCCGCCTTAGCAAGCTTCGCGCGCTCGTTTTCAATCTGCGCTGCGGGAGCTTTCGCGAGGAAGCCCTGATTGTTCAGCTTGCCCGAGAGGAAGTCGATATCCTTCTGCGCCGCCTTCTTTTCCTTTTCAAGACGCGCAAGCTCCTTCTCCTTATCGACAAGCTCGCCCATCGGCATAAATATTCTCGCTGCGTCCGTGACAACCGTTGCCATTCCGTCCGCGGAGGGAGCTTCATTTGTTACCGTAAATTCTCCCGCGCCCGCAAGCTTCTCGAAGAACGCCTTGCAGCCGCCGAAAAGCTCCGTGAACTTGGTTTCAACAATCATCGTGACCTTCTTTGACGGAGGAACGTTCATCTCGTTTCTTCTCACGCGAACCGCACGGATTGCCTCGACAATCTTCGAGAAATCCTCCTGTTCCTTTGTAAACGCAAGTTTCTCGTCATATTCGCACCATTTCGACATCATAATGCTCTCGGTTTCGCCGTGAGGAATGGACTGCCAAATCTCCTCGGTAACGAACGGCAAAAACGGATGAAGCGTTTTCAGAACGCCCGTCATAACATAAACAAGAACCTTCTGAGCGGCAAGCGCGGTTTCTCCGCCTGCGGCAATTCTCGGCTTGGTGAGCTCGATATACCAGTCGCAGAAAACGTCCCAAATGAAATCGTACAGATTACCGATTGCAACGCCAAGCTCATACGCCTCGAGATTTGCGGTGACGTTCTTTATCATATCGTTGTACAGCGACAGCACCCACTTGTCCTCAATCGGCAGATTTTCGGGCAAGCCGTCCGCCGCGAAATCCTCGGGCAAATTCATCAAGATATAGCGCGAAGCGTTCCAAAGCTTGTTAATGAAGTTGCGGGAGTTGAGGAGCTTTGTTTCCGTCCAGCGCATATCGTTTCCGGGAGCGTTGCCCGTAACCAGCGTCAAACGCAGCGCGTCCGCACCGTATTGGTCGATAATCTCCAGCGGGTCAACGCCGTTTCCGAGGGATTTTGACATCTTGCGTCCCTGCTCGTCGCGCACAAGTCCGTGAATAAGAACGTCCTTGAACGGCTTTTCGCCCGTGTGCTCGATACCGGAGAAAATCATTCTCGATACCCAAAATCCGATGATATCATAGCCGGTAACAAGCGTGTTTGTGGGATAGAAATACTCCAAATCCGCGGTCTTTTCGGGCCAGCCGAGCGTTGAAAACGGCCAAAGCGCCGAGGAGAACCAAGTATCGAGCGTGTCCTCGTCCTGCTTCATAGGAGCGCCGCATTTCGGGCACTTTTCAACCTTTTCAAGCGAAATCTCCGTGTGATTGCAGCTTACATTCTGACAGTAATACGCGGGAATTCTGTGTCCCCACCAAAGCTGACGCGAGATGCACCAGTCGCGGATATTTTCCATCCAGTAGAGATAGCTGTTCTCGAAACGCTTCGGGATATAGCGAAGCTCGCCGCTCTTGACAACATCGATAGCGGGCTTTGCAAGCTCCTTCATTGCCACAAACCACTGAAGCGAAGCTCTCGGCTCAACCGTTGTGCCGCAGCGCTGACAGGTGCCGACATTGTGCTTGTGCGGAACAACCTTTACGAGAAGTCCCTGCGCGTCCAAGTCCTCAACCATCGCCTTGCGCGCTTCAAATCTGTCCATTCCTGCGTATTTTCCGCCGACGTCCTCACGGATTGTCGCGTCGTCGTTCATCATGTGGATAACCGCGAGATTGTGGCGCAGACCTACCTCATAGTCGTTCGGGTCGTGAGCGGGCGTGATTTTAACGCAGCCCGTGCCGAATTCCATATCAACATAATCGTCTGCAATAACGGGAATTTCCCTGTCGGTGAGCGGCAGCTTCAGCATTTTCCCGACAATTCCCGCATAGCGCTCGTCCTTGGGATTTACGGCAACCGCCGTATCTCCGAGCAGCGTTTCGGGACGGGTTGTCGCGATTTCAACATAACCCGAGCCGTCTGCAATCGGATAGTTTATGTGCCAGAAAAAGCCGTCCTGTTCCTCGTACTCGCACTCGATATCGGAAATGGACGTTTTGCAGTTCGGACACCAGTTTATCATTCTAACGCCGTGATAGATAAGTCCCTTGTTGTACAGGTCCATAAAGACCTTCTCAACAGCCTTGGAGCAGCCCTCGTCCAGCGTAAAGCGCTCTCTCGACCAGTCGCACGAAGAGCCTAATTTTCTCTGCTGAAGGTCAATTCTTCCGCCGTATTCGCGCTTCCAATCCCACGCTCTTTTCAGAAATTCATCTCTGCCGATTTGCTCCTTGGTAATGCCCTCGTTTTTCATCGCGGCAACAATTTTCGCTTCGGTTGCAATGGAAGCGTGGTCGGTGCCGGGGAGCCAAAGCGCCGCGTAGCCCTGCATTCTTCTCCAGCGGATAAGAATGTCCTGAAGCGTGCTGTCAAAGGCGTGTCCGAGGTGAAGCTGCCCCGTGATGTTAGGCGGCGGCATTACGATAGTGTAGGGCTTTTTCTTGGGGTCGATTTCCGCGTGAAAATAGCCGCTTTCTTCCCAGTTCTTGTAAATTCTCTCCTCAAATTCCTTGGGATTATAGGTTTTGCTTAATTCCTTTCTCATTGCCTTATTTTTCCTCCGTTATTTTATCTTAAGATTATTCATTTCCTCTTCATTCGGCGTGACGAAAAGCGTTTTGTTGTCGGTGAAAATCACCATTCCGGGACGCGCGCCCGCAGGCTTTTTCACGAACTTCACCGCCGTAAAATCCACCGGCACACCCGAGCCGTTTCTCGCCTTAGAGTGAAACGCCGCAAGCCGCGCCGCCTCGACAATCGTGCGCTCGGGCGGCTTTTTGCCGTCGGTTTTTATGATGACGTGCGAGCCCGCGATGTCCTTGACGTGAAGCCAGATATCCGTCGCCTTCGAGGATTTCAGCGTGAGCTCGTCGTTTTGCTTGTTGTTTTTGCCGACAAGAATTACAAATCCATCGCTCGACAAAAATTTCAGCGGCTCGGATTTTTTCGGCTTGCTCACGGTCTTTTCACCGCGGATAAATCCCTGCTCGGCAAGCTCTCGGCGGATTTCGGACAGCTCGCTGTCGCTTTCCGCGCGCGTCACGCTGTCAAGCAAGCTCTCGAGATAAGAAAGCTCGTTTTTTCCGTCAATAATCAGGTTTGTGAGCATTTTCTCGGCAGTGCAGAGTTTGCGATACTCCGAGTAATATTTCTGCGCGTTTTGAGCGGGAGAAAGCCGCGCGTCAAGCGAAATTTTCCGCTCCTCGCCCGTGTAAAAATCCTCGACAACCGCGCTTGTCATACCCTTTTCCAGCCGATAAATATTCGCGTTTACAAGGTCGCCGATAACCCGCAGATTTTCTCTGTCCGCGCAGTCGGCAAGCTCTTTTTTCTGCAATTCCAGCTTTCGCGCTGTCCTCTCGGCACGGCTTTTAATCAGCTTGAGCATATCCCGCGCACGCTGACTGACTCGGTCGGATTTCCTCTCGTAAAAGTCATCGAGCAGCGCGTTTGCGTTATCGAAAACACGCGTTTTGAAGCTCCCGCCGTACTGATTTATATTAACAAACGAAAAGTCCTTTTTCGCGCCGCTTTCGTCGATTACCTCGGTGAACTCGGCTTTCGTTTTCGCTTTCTCGAAAAACTCGCAGAAACGTTTCTTCTGTTCATCGGTCAAATCGGCGCAAACCGCGTCCGCGTCGCCCGCCGAATAAAACGCGCACTCTCTCGCGAAAATCGGTGAAATTCCCTCTAAAACTGCGGGAAGCGCCTTGGCAAGCCGCTCGGGTTTCCCCTCGACAAGAGCCAAGATTTCACGCGGATTTTTGTCGAAAAAGTTCACTCGTTCAAGACGCGGCGGCGTTTCGTAAACGATGTTCGGCAAAATTCTCCGAACCCCCGAAACCTCGTCTGTCACACGCTTTACGCTGTCGATAACGCGACCGTCCCGCACGAGAATTATATTGCTGAAGCGTCCCATAATCTCGGCAATCAGGGTGTTGGTCACGATATCGCCGATTTCGTTCACGCACTCAAAATCAAAGTACAAAATTCTTTCCAGACCGTCCTGTCGGATAGCCGTCAGCCTGCCGTTTCCGAGGTGTTTTCTCAGAAGCATACAGAACATCGGCGGCGTCTGCGGGTTCTCAAACGACGCTTCCGTGAGGTTCACGCGCGCCGTTCCTCCGTTCGCCGAAAAGACGAGCTTTTTCGCGCCCCTGTCCGCGCTGTTCGGCTTTCTGAACGAGATAACAACCTCTTCCCGCGACGGCTGGAAA
>CAMEQX010000099.1 GCA_945933905.1 uncultured Clostridia bacterium | reverse complement strand
TTTCCATAGTGATTTTCCTTTCTTAACGTAAAAATTGTGAGTGAATTTAGTCAAACGTTTTGTTTAATCAATGCTTTGTTTCGATTTCAACCTTGCCGGAGCCGAGGTCAATGTTAAATCTGCTTGAGCCCGTTCCCATAATATATTCGCTGTCCTTGCTGTATTTCTGAGTGGAGGCATTTCCCTTAACCTCGATAGAACCCGAGCCTATATCGAAATCAAACTTTGTGTCTGAGTTATCGGGAACCGTGAGAATTGCGTGACCGCTGCCCATATCAAACTTTCCTTCGGGTGAGGAATCGAAGGAAATATCCGCCGAGCCGCTTCCCATAGCGAGTTTTCCGCTTCCCATAAGATTGTCAATCCGGCAGTTGCCCGAGCCGATATTGACTGAATACTCCGAGGTTCTGAAGCCCGTGAATTTTGCGTTGCCCGAGCCCATATCAAGAGCGAATACGGGGCGTGTATCGTCGATTTCGCGCTCAAAGTCAAGCTGTCCCGAGCCCAAATCAACGTCATAAGCCTTCGCCTGAAGCTTGATTATATTAACCTTACCCGAGCCCTGAGCGATTTTCACGGAGTCAAACGTCTTTTGCGGTACTTTTATGACAACCTGTCTGTCCGAGATGCTTCCGGTGGTGAATATTTCAAAGAAGTTAAAGTTGAAAATGCCGAACCTGAACGAGCTGCCTATCTTGATTTTCGTGCTTTTATCCTTATCGCGCTCGAGATTGACATTCAGTGTGCGGGAGCTTGTGTTCTTGACATAAACCTCGATGTTTTCGCTGTTGTGAGGTTCAATTCTCGCGGTTGCGTCGCTGAGCTCGATTATGAGATTAGGATTTGCGGCGATTTCGGAGGTGAATTCCTCGTTGTTTACTGCATGGTTCAGCTCCCAGTCGGAACTTATTGAAAAGTCATCGTTCATCTCGGTTGTGGAGACAGGTCCGGTCGGGATTTTGCCGAGAACGAGCGTTGATATCCAAAATCCCAAAAAGCCGATTGCGCAAAGCGGGATAAGTGTTGCAAGTGCATGTTTCATCTTTTTTCCCTCCCTTAAATATCATAAATTGCCTTGACGTGAAGCATTCCGATGTGCTTCAGCAGGGTAATCCACGGCTTGAACAGAGCCACGGCAATCGTTAAAACAATTCCGCCGAGCGCGCAGAAGCCTATTCCGAGGAAAATCCTGCTGATGATGTGATAGCCGAAGCCGAACATTCCCGTGAAAGCGCCCACGCCGTTTTGAACGAAAAGACCGATGCCCACGCTGAAAACTGAGATAATTCCCGCGAAAATCAGCGTCACCAGCCAGCTCCACAGCAGAACGTCCATTATAATCGCGCCGATGAGCTTGCCGCCGTTTACGTTGGGTTCTCTGCCCTTGATGCTCTCGAAAGTGAAAGCGTTCTTGGACTTTTTGCACTTGCAGGAAGCCGCGCCCTCGGGGATTGTTCCGTCGTGAGAATAATTTGTGTTCTCGCGGAAATCGTCGTTCGGCGTAGGAACGGAATTGTGCTTGCTTGTCGCCTTTTTAACAGCGTCCGCGGCGTTTTGTCCCGCCATTTTTACGGCGTCTGCGGTGGTTTTGCCCGCGTTGATAACCGCGCCCTTAACGCCGTTGTTTCCGAAAGCCTCTGCAAGCGCCTGACCTGTTGCCTTTGCCGCCTCGCCGATTGCTTTTCCCGCGTTTGTGAAAGCGTCTGCAACCGCGTTTGAGCCGTTATCCGCAGCGGTGGAATTTGTGGTGGAATTGTTGGTGGAATTTGTGTTTGAGCTGTTGGTGAAATAAGAGTTGGGAAGTGTGTTTACATTTGAGTCGGGCTGCGGGTTTTCCGAAGAATTTTCGCGGCTCGGATAAATCTCCTCGGAGATATGCTCGGGAGTATATTCACGAACGCAGTCGGAGTTTTGAATATCCTTGCCGTTCATCAGCGACAAATCCGCGGGAACGCTCTGTCCGGGCTTGGTGAGGCTCACCTTTTTTCCGGTGTTTTCAACGTCGCGCGCGATTATGCTGTTGAGCCGCTCGCTCTCGAAATTGAGATAATTTCTCGCGATTTCCTTCACATCGCCGAGCTTAAACGCGGTTTCCTCCTCGGGAATACCCTGTTCTGCGCTGTCCGCGAAATGCTGTTCAAAATCGCTTTTGATTTCATCGAAATTCTCCACGCCTATTCTCTTCAACTCATATTCGAGAAGCGAGAAAAATTCTTCCTTATTATTAGCTGTCATAATTACCAAACTCCCCTTTCAAAAGCTTTTCTATGCTTTGTGTAAATTCAAACCATTCATCTGTCAGCCGGTTTAGCTCCTCGCGCCCCGCGTCTGTCAGCTTGTAGTATTTTCTTGGCGGACCCTCGTTTGACTCGACGATGTAGCTGTCGATTAGCCCCGACTCCTTCAGTCGCTTCATCAGCGGGTAAATCGTCCCCTCTGTTATTTCCATACACTTTGAAATGCGGTTTACCAGTTCGTATCCGTAGCAGTCGCCGCGGCTCACCACCGACAGCGCGCACATTTCAAGCGTTCCTCGTTTCATCTGGGAATTCATTTTATCCCTCCCGTCTTGTTTTGTTCTGTGTTCTTATTTTACCACAAGGTATATTGTTTTGCAAGGTATTTTTTATACAAATGTTCTCGAATTTTTAAATTTTTTCTTAGTCATTTTGCACAAATGTGCTGCTTTTCGGCAGTTTTTCTTTTCAAATCAAAAAAGATTTCTCTGATTGACGGGCAATCTCGCGGATTTTAGTTGACATATTCACCGTTTTGTGCTAAAATGTATATATTATAGGAAAAACCTCGAAAAATGGTGATTTATGTAAACGGGAGGACAGCGATATGAAATTCAAGCTACTTGTAAACGGAAATAATCTTTCGTTGGTGAAGGATTTTTCGGTTACACGGGACAATATTTTGACTGTATCAGCACAACCGATGTTATAAAAGATATGACCGCGCACTTTGAGCTGTTCAATCCCGACGCTTTTTTGTGTTTTATCGATTCGGCGTATGACGGCACGGCAGAGCAGATTTTGCGCCTGAGAACCTGCGAGGAATACAACTCCGCGCCCGTGGTTATTGTATCAAAGGAAGAAACCATAGAGGAGCTTGAAGCGGAGGGCTTTGAAAACTTCGCAGACCTCACTCTTGTGCGCCCGATTTCTTCGGACAACATCGTGCTGAGTATTCTTCGCTTTATCGAGGAGGAAAAAGCAAGAGCGGCTCTCGCAAATTCCGCGGAGGAAATCCCCGAAGAGCCGGCACCCGAGCCCGATAAGAAAAAGCACATTCTCGTTGTCGATGACGACAGAAACGTGCTCAAGCTCCTCAAAAATGCGCTTGAGGAGAAATATGAGGTTACGGCGACGCTCAACGGTTTGCTTGTCGAGAAAATTCTCGCGACAAAGCCGATTGATTTGATTATCCTTGACTATGAAATGCCGATTATGACGGGCGCGGACGTTTACCGCAAGCTCAAGGAAAGCGCGGATTACGCGAAAATCCCCGTGTGCTTTTTGACGGGCGTTTCCGAGAGAAGCAAGGTTGAGGAGATTATGTCGCTGAAACCGAACGGCTATTTGCTCAAGCCGATTGATATGGAAATGCTGATGGCGGCAATCGCTAACCTTATAAATACATAAATTCGGAGAAAAATATGCGAGTTTTTATTTCACATTCATCTGAAAACGCTGCGCTTGCAAAGGAACTTTGCGGAAAGCTTGAGAAAAACGGCTTTCCGTGTTTTCTTGCACCGAGGGATATTCGCTCGGGATTTGAGTATGCGGAGGAAATCATAAACGGGATAGACGGCTCGGACATGATGGTTTTGCTTTTGTCCGAGGCTTCAAACAGCTCCCCGCACGTTTTGCGCGAGGTTGAGCGCGCCGTGAGCAAGAAAAAGACGATTATTGTATATAAGCTTGAGGACGTTGTTTTGAGCAAGTCGCTTGAGTATTTCCTGATGACGCATCAATGGGTGAACGACAAGCCCGGCAAGGATTTTGATGAAATAGTAAAGCGGGTTTCCGAATACGCGGAGCAGGCTGGCGGTGAACCGCACAAAATTGTCGTTGAACAAAAGCCCGAAAACCCCAAAAATTCCCGCAAATACGTTATTATAATAGCGGCGATTTTCGTGGTAATTTTGGTGGTTTGGTGGATTGTGGCGGCGGTTTTCTTCTCGAAAAACAATGAGGGGAACAGCGAAAGCTCAGGGCAAAGCGTTTCCGAGAGCACCGAAAGCTCGTCTTCAACAACTTCTTCCGAACAACAAGCCGTTTCTTCCTCGTCAACATCGTCCGTTGAGAGCAGTCAGTCGAGTTCATCAACGCAATCGGTTGAAGTTATCGTGCCCGTCGAGTCCGAGAGCAAGCCGGTTCAGCCTGAAAAACAGCCGCTTTCGGTAAATCTCGGCGAGAGGATTTCTTTCGGCAAATACAACGGCGAAGCTATCGAGTGGCGCGTGATAAAGATATCTGAGGACAAGAAAACGGCGGTTGTGATTTCGGACAAAATCCTCACGATGAAGGCGTTTGACGCGGCGGAATGCGGCACGTTCAACAAGCTGAACGGCGAGGATTACTGGCGCACGAAAACAACCGACTTGACCGAGGAAATTCAGCGGAAGGTTCGCGGCGACAACCGCTGGGAGCTGTCGAATATCCGCGCTTGGCTGAACTCCGCGCGCGAAAACGTGGTTTATTCGGGGCAAGCTCCGACAACTCAGTCGATGTCCGAGCACAAAAACGGCTATCACACCGAAGCGGGTTTTCTGAACGGTTTCAGTGAAAAGGAGCGCGCGGCGATTGTCGAAACGCAGATAAATACCGCGGGCACGACCACCTCCGACAAGGTTTTTCTGCTGTCGGTGGACGAGCTGAAATGGCTCAGCGAAGCGGACGTGAGCGTTTTCGCAAAGCCGACTGCCGCTGCCGTTGAACAGGACAAATCGAACTGGTACAAGGTTGACTGTCAAAACTATAATGTCGAGGACTTTTTCTGGTGGCTGCGCGACGCAAATCCCGAAACCGCCTGCGAGTGCCTTTGCGCGAACATCAGCTACTTTGAAAATCAGCCCACAATCAGCTATTACGCGGGACTTGAGGGCTTTGGCGTGCGCCCCGCGATGACGATTGACTTGACTGCAATTTCGGAGAACTGATATGAAACTAACCGATTTACACAAATTTAACCAAATCGTAATTCAGCTCCACGACAATCCCGACGCGGACGCAGTAGGCTCGGGCTACGCGCTTTTCCGGTATTTCAAGTCGCTCGGAAAAGACGTCAAAATGATTTACGGCGGGCGGAATGTTATCTCGAAAAGCAATATGAAGCTGATGCTCTCCGAGCTTGAAATCCCGCTTGAATATACGCACAATCCCGAAAATCCCGAGCTTTTGCTCACGGTTGACTGTCAGTACGGCGAGGGAAATGTCGAGCGCTTTGACGCGGAAAACGTTGCCGTTATCGACCATCACGCCACGGGAAAAATCTCCGATGAAATGAGCGAAATCCGCAGCAATCTGGTGAGCTGCTCGACGATAATTTACGCGATGCTGAAGGACGTCGGCTTTGACGTGAACGCGGACGCGAAAATTGCCACGGGGCTTTACTACGGCTTGTATATGGACAGCAGCCAGCTCTCCGAGATAAGTCACCCGCTCGACCGCGATATGATTGATTATCTGAAATACGACAAGGCGCTTGTCACGCGGCTCAAATACGCGAATT
>CAMEQX010000098.1 GCA_945933905.1 uncultured Clostridia bacterium | reverse complement strand
CGTGCTGTTTGCACTCGTGGATAACCGTAATTCCGTTCTTGGCAAGCGTTTCGCTGAGCGCGTCGCCGACTGCAATCATATTTTTCGCGCAGTCCGCCGAGCGTATCGGATATTCCTCGTCAAACCAGCTTTGCTTCGGCAAAAAACTTTCGTTTGAGTGCGTGTGATAAACCAGCACGCGCGGCGAATTATCGGCGTTTTCGTGAAAAGTCGGCAGCTGAGAAGCCGCTTTTTCAAGCGTTTCGTTTGAAATCTCGGTGTTATTCCACACCTGCGCGCCGCTTTTCAGATTTATGTAGAAATCGCCCGTCATTTTCCCGAAATTATAGCGATAAATCGCTCCGCTATGCGAATTATAGACGGAATAGTCCGCGTTGTCGGGAACACTCGCGCGGTTCAGCGTGATGACCTCGCCCGTTTTTTCGGGGATTTCACTTGAAGCCGCGCTGCTTTGAGGCAAATCAGCCGAGCTCTCCGAAGGATTTTCGGTTTTTTCGGGAACGCTTGCGCTGTCGGTGCTCGGGACGTGAGTTTCCTCGGGAACGTCGGTTTTCCCGAAAATTCCCGCCGAGGCAAACACCGCTTTTCGCATAAAACCGCCGATTTCCGTGCCCGTGCAAGTGAAAATTGCAAGCGCTATTGTCGCCGCGCCGATTGAAAGATTTTTCAGTTTCCCCATAGATTTCACCTCTTTTTGAAATTCTATGCGGGAAAAAATCGCGTTATGCCGACTTGTCCAAACAAAAAGCGCTCCCTTTTCAGAAAGCGCTGAATAGAAAATTTTACTTAAAACAGTCTGGCGAGAAAGTTCCAGATGCTAGGAAGCGACTTAACGGCTAGGCTTTGTGCCTGCCGTTAAGTCGCTGACAACGCAGATGGGGCTTTATCGACAGACTGAGCGCTCCCTTTTCAGAGAGCGCTCTTGTTTATGCGATTAAGGAATTATCACTCGTTAATCTTGGTAACAACGCCGGAACCAACAGTGTGGCCGCCCTCGCGGATAGCGAAACGGAGACCTTCCTCGATAGCGATAGGAGTGATGAGCTCAACGTCCATAATAACGTTATCGCCGGGCATGCACATTTCCTTGTCAGCAGGAAGAGTGATTACGCCGGTAACGGCGGTAGTTCTGAAGAAGAACTGCGGACGATAGTTGGAAACGAACGGTGTGTGACGGCCGCCCTCTTCCTTCTTAAGAACGTAAACCTGACCGCTGAACTTGGTGTGAGGGTGAATGGAACCGGGCTTGCAGAGAACCTGACCACGCTCGATTTCATCACGGGTAATACCACGGAGGAGCGCGCCGATGTTGTAACCTGCAATAGCCTTATCAAGGCTCTTGTGGAACATCTCGAGACCGGTAACAACGGTGCTCTTGGGCTCGGTGGTAAGACCGGTAATCTCAACGGTATCGCCTACAACTGCAGAACCACGCTCAACACGGCCGGTTGCAACAGTACCACGACCGGAAATGGTCATAGTATCCTCGACAGGCATAAGGAAGGGCATATCTTCCTTGCGGTCGGGAGTAGGAATATACTCGTCAACAGCGTCCATAAGCGCCTTGATGCAAGCATACTCAGGAGCGTTAGGATCAGTGCTGTCGCAGTTAAGAGCCTTGTAGCCCGAACCGAAGATAACAGGAACGTTATCGCCGTCGAAGCCGTTCTTGGAGAGCTCATCGCGAATATCCATCTCAACGAGCTCGAGCATCTCAGAGTTCTTGTACTCGCCTGTTGCAGCGTCGAACTCGCAGTCATCAACGTCATCGCACTTGTTTACGAAAACAACGATTGAAGGAACGCCTACCTGACGAGCGAGAAGGATGTGCTCTCTGGTCTGAGCCATAGGACCATCGGTACCCGCAACGATGAGGATAGCGCCGTCCATCTGAGCAGCACCAGTAATCATGTTCTTGATATAGTCAGCGTGGCCGGGGCAGTCAACGTGAGCGTAGTGACGCTTGTCAGTCTCATACTCAACGTGAGCGGTGTTAATTGTGATACCGCGCTCTCTCTCCTCGGGAGCCTTATCGATCATATCATAAGCCTCGAACTTAGCCTTGCCCTGAAGGGAAAGCCACTTGGTGATAGCAGCGGTAGTGGTGGTCTTACCGTGGTCAACGTGACCGATAGTACCGATGTTAACGTGGGGCTTGCTGGAATTATACTTTTCCTTAGCCATTGGTATTTCCTCCTTTTAATCAGTGAGCTTTCGCTCAAAAATGTTATAGTAATATTGTAACAGATTTTTCTGCAAAAATCAAGGGGTTTTCTTGATTTTTGCAGATTTTTTACTTAGTCATTCTGCTTGCGCTTGGACATAATGCCCTCGGCAACAGACTTCGGAACTTCAACATAGCTGTTCGGTTCCATAACGTACTGACCGCGGCCCTGAGTCTTGGAGCGGAGGTCGTTGGAATAGCCGAACATCTCCGACAGCGGAACGAGAGCGGTTACCTGAACGTTACCGGTTCTGGTTTCCTGATTTTGCATCATACCTCTGCGGGAGTTGAGGTCACCGATAACGTTTCCGATATAGTCATCGGGAACAACAACGACAACCTTCATAATCGGCTCGAGAATAACCGAGTGAGCCTGCTTGAGCGCTTCCTTGATAGCCATTGAACCGGCAATCTTAAACGCCATTTCCGAAGAGTCAACCTCGTGGTAAGAACCGTCGTACAGCTCAACCTTCAGGTCAACAACAGGATAGCCCGCAAGAACACCCGCATTGAGCGCGCCCTGAATACCGGCGTCAACCGCAGGAATGAACTCCTTCGGGATAGAACCGCCGACAACAGCGTTGATGAACTCATAGCCCTTGCCGCTTTCGTTCGGGGAAACGCGGATTTTAACGTGACCGTACTGACCGGAACCGCCCGACTGACGCTTATACTTCATATCAACATCGGCGTTGCCGGTGATGGTTTCCTTATAAGCAACCTGAGGAGCGCCTACGTTTGCCTCAACCTTGAACTCGCGCAGCAGTCTGTCAACGATAATCTCAAGGTGAAGCTCGCCCATACCCGCGATAATGGTCTGACCTGTTTCAGCGTTTGTCCAGGTCTTGAAGGTCGGGTCTTCTTCAGCAAGCTTGGAGAGGGCGATTGCCATTTTCTCCTGACCAGCCTTGGTCTTGGGCTCGATTGCAAGGTCGATAACGGGGTCGGGGAACTCCATCGACTCGAGGATAATCGGGTGGTTTTCATCACAAAGCGTGTCGCCTGTGGTGGTGTACTTTGTACCAACAACCGCCGCGATATCTCCGCACGGACAAGCGTCGATATCCTGTCTGTGATTGGAGTGCATCTGGAGAATACGTCCCATACGCTCGTTCTTGTCCTTGGTGGAGTTGAGAACGGTTGTACCCGCCTCAACATAACCCGAGTAAACTCTGAAGAAGCAGAGCTTACCTACGAACGGGTCGGTTGCAATCTTGAATGCGAGAGCCGAGAACGGCTGGTCGTCGCCTGCATGACGCTCTTCCTCCTCGCCTGTATCGGGGTTTGTACCCTTGATAGACGGGATATCGAGAGGAGACGGCATAAAGTCAACAATCGCGTCGAGAAGCTTCTGAACGCCCTTGTTTCTGTACGACGTACCGCAGCAAACGGGTACGAACTTGTTGTCGATAGTACCCTTTCTGATTGCCTTTTTGATTTCCTCTGTGGTGAAATCTGCGCCTTCGCTCTCGAAGTAACGGTCCATAAGGTCGTCGTCGAGCTCAGCAACCGCTTCGAGAAGCGCCGCTCTGTACTCGTTTGCCTTTTCAACCATATCCGCGGGAATTTCCTCAACGCGCATATCCTTACCGAGGTCATCGTAATAGATGTCGGCTTTCATTTCAATAAGGTCAATAATGCCCTTGAAATCTGCCTCAGCGCCGATGGGGAGCTGAATCGGAACAGCATTACACTTAAGTCTGTCCTTCATCATATCAACGACGTTGTAAAAATTCGCGCCCATAATGTCCATCTTATTTACATAAGCCATGCTGGGAACGTGGTAGATGTCAGCCTGACGCCATACCGTTTCAGACTGCGGCTCTACGCCGCCCTTTGCGCAGAAAACGGTAACGGAGCCGTCAAGTACTCTCAGGGAACGCTGAACCTCAACTGTGAAGTCAACGTGGCCGGGAGTGTCGATAATATTGATACGATGGTCTTTCCAGAACGCCGTGGTAGCAGCGGAGGTGATGGTGATACCTCTCTCCTTCTCCTGCTCCATCCAGTCCATTGTGGAAGCACCGTCGTGGGTTTCACCAATCTTGTGGTTGATACCTGTATAGAACAGGATACGCTCCGTTGTGGTGGTTTTTCCCGCGTCGATATGAGCCATAATACCAATATTACGGGTCATTTCAAGAGTTACGTCTCTTTTCATTTATTCCTCCGTAATTACCGTTTATTACCACTTAAAGTGAGCGAACGCCTTGTTAGCCTCAGCCATCTTGTGCGTATCGTCACGCTTCTTGCATGCGCCGCCCTGATTATTGAGCGCGTCGCAAATCTCGTTTGCGAGTCTTTCCTTCATGGTCTTTTCGGAACGCTGGCGGCTGTATGTTGTAATCCAACGCAGACCGAGCGTTCTTCTTCTCTCGGGGCGAACCTCCATAGGAACCTGATAGGTTGCACCGCCGACGCGTCTCGCCTTAACCTCGAGCTGAGGCATAATGTTTTCCATTGCCTCCTCGAAAGCCTCAAGAGCGTCCTTTCCCGTTTTCTCGGCTACGATTTCAAACGCGCCGTAAACGATTTTCTGGGCTACGCCCTTCTTTCCGTCAAGCATAATGTTGTTGATAAGTCTGCTTACCAACTCCGAACCGTAAAGCGGATCCGGCAGAACCTCACGCTTGGGAACATTACCTCTTCTTGGCACTTTACTTCCCTCCTTACATAAAAATGAAAATCATAGGTACTCGAAAGCAATCCAATCACTCCCGCCGCCAAGAAGTCATTTTCCTTAATTTATATAAGAAATAATGTCGTTCTTGTCAGCTAACAGTCTTGAAATTACGCTTTCTTTCCTGCCTTCGGACGCTTCGCACCATACTTTGAGCGTCCCTGCATTCTCTTATCCACACCCTGTGCGTCGAGTGTTCCTCTGATGATGTGGTAACGCACACCGGGGAGATCCTTTACACGTCCGCCTCTGATGAGAACGACGGAGTGCTCCTGCAGTTTGTGTCCGATGCCGGGAATGTACGCTGTAACTTCATAACCGTTGGAAATCTTTACTCTGGCAACCTTTCTCATCGCGGAGTTAGGCTTTTTCGGAGTCTGGGTTCTGACAGCCGTGCAAACGCCGCGCTTCTGCGGGGAGTGCTGGTCTATCTGCGCTTTCTTAAGGGTATTCATACCCTTCTGAAGAGCGGGAGCCTTCGACTTCTTAACGGATACCTCGCGTCCCTTACGGACGAGCTGATTGAACGTAGGCATTATTTCACCTCCATAATTTTATTCTGTATGTTATTATTTCCCTCGATTGAAAAATATACTAACACACAATTATATATTTTAAAGCAAAAGCCCCTTTTTGTCAAGGGCTTTTTTGAAATTTTGTTGCAATTTATCTGTTTTTCTGTCCGAGAAAGTCGGTTTTTGGGTATTTTTCACAACAAGTACGGTATTGCTGCGCGGCTGTTCATTTTTGTCGGCTTCGAGCCGACAAAAATGATTGGGGAACACCCCTCAGGGTTTTCCCCAAGCCCCTTTCCTCTGGGGGAAACTCTTGTTTCCCCCAGACCCC
>CAMEQX010000097.1 GCA_945933905.1 uncultured Clostridia bacterium | reverse complement strand
TTGGTACGTTTTTCGGGATTATTCGTGTTTACACAGTTCTTTTTTCAGACCCGATAAAGTAATATGTCTAAAAGATTGCCCTTGAAAAAATCTTTTATTAAATCTCTCATTATTTATCCGATACATTTTCACACCTCCTCAAAATTAAAGCCAAACGGGTCGCGTGTTAATTGATACTTCTTGAGTTCATCGTGACTATGATGTAAAATTGTGATGCCAATATCATCGTTCTTTTTGCAGCGAAACAGCTTGTTTATAAATAAAACAAAGTTTGCATAATGGTTGTTATCTTGAGCCGATGGTCTGTATCCATTAGCAACTCTATTTAACATACGAAACAAATCGTAATCAATAGAAATTGATACTACCTGAACCGATTCGCTTTGATTAAATGACACCGTAACATTCGGCGTAAACTTATCAAAAACAGTCTCGTCAATAAATTCGGCAGCACCCAAATGAGGCTTCACGGTAAGTAGGGTCGATATCTCATAGTCAATATTTGATGTTGCGCTTTTAATATGAGAGTTTTCTGTCGACCCATTCCACGCGTAAATACATCTTTCAACAACCCTATACAATGGTTTTAGAGCCTGTATATCATTCCGAGCGGCAGCATAAACATAACCGATAAACTCTTCAAAATCGCTGTCTATTACATTTAGGCTGCTTTTGCCCGATATTCTAATCAATCTGCACAGATATTTAAAAACCGCCTCGCGTTTTGAGGAAATACCATCGTAACTATCCTTGTTTTTCAGCATAAAGTCCTTGCAAGCAGAATCCTCAAGATACTCTTCAAACATCTGAGATACGCTGTCAGCTGTATTAAAGCGAGTTGTCAAATTGTCGAAATCTTCTGACCTGTGGTTCAAAAAATCATAATTGCTAATATGGTGCAGAAGCATAGACACATCTTCATGACCATACAACATATTTGGAATTGTATAATTCATAAAATCCGACAAAAAATCTTTACTTTTTTCAATAGACTTGGTTGAAAAGTCGGGATATACGCAAATATCATAGAAAAAGTTCAGCAAGTCACGAGTGGATAAGATAATCTTATCCTTTACAATAGTTTCAGTTATCACTGAAATAATTCCGTTTTTCACACTTGAATTGCCAAGCATCTGATAGTTGTATTTAACAGGACATTTGTCTGCCAAGGGACATAATCCGCATCTGTGATTAAATACGCTGTAAAAAGGATTATCAGGACTTTCACCGAATATCTTATCTATGAGTTCAGAAATGTAAGGCGAATCTATCTTCCCTTCATTTAATCTATAAATATGGTAATCACCAAAATTAACGTGGAAAAAGATGTTATTCTCATCTGAAGTATCCCCTATATCCGTAGAGGTAAGAATCTTATTGTCCTCAACATACTTGGCTAGCTTAGTAAACCTCTTGCCTTGCTCGGAGTCAAGGAAGTTGCTTAATACGCCCAAATTGATGGCTACTATCTTTTTGCAAGTACCGTTTTCACAAAGTTTATCATCGCTAAACTCCTCCAGCACTTCAGCAAGAGTTTGTTTTTCATCCTTATATCTATCAAAGCTTTCGGTTGCATCATTATGTATATCAAAGCCTTGAAGATACTTGTTTTCGTGATTGTTTAGGTAAGAAATCAAATGGGACTTACCGTCTCCAACATTTCCGCATACCAGAACCAAGCATTTTCCGGGAAGGCTTTTAGCATGCTCGATAGTGCTTATCAAGTCATCTTCGACTTTTCTATGAACGTGCATATATTTCTTGAAATCAGAAAACTCGTTTTCACTATCAACAGCTTCAAGAGATGATTTCTTTAATCTTCTCAATTCTTCCACCAATTCGCATTTAATCGACATACCAGAACTACCTTCCTAAATATTATTTTTCCAAAGAATTAAAACATATTCCACTGTTTAATTACTGAACAGGCGTATTCCCTCATCTTTTCCGGCTCGTTTATAAACTTTTTGTACATTTCTAAATCCCCTTTAGAATAAGCGCTTAAACCCTCCGCGCCTTGAGTATCCACATACCTTAAGTTTAACATTTTCTTCTTTATCCCAATTTCATTTCGGAACGTAGGACCAATATCAAACCCTTCAAATTTAGCATGTGAGCGCAAGATATATGACAGAACAGCCACCTCTTGGTCGGCATCATTTATCTTGATATTATACTTTGTCAGCCTAAAGTATAAATCAACTAGCAAAACCTCTTCGTCCTCTGACCAAACTGGATTTTTCATATTGCACCTCACCAATTCTCTCCATTACAGTCTACAAAACTCCACAAAACTAGTTGTACTGATGAAAATCGACGAAACTTGTCGATAGCCTTTGTATAAATTATACCAAAATAAATCAACAATGTCTATATACAATATCGCCAAATATCAAAATCACCGTTATTCCTAAAATCTTATTCTCAATGATTAAGACGCATTATAAAGCCCTTTGCAATGCTAAAACAACCTTAGGCGAACTATAGTATCGGTTTTTATTCATATTTTTCAGTCAGCAGAAAGCGCTTGGTTATCGCGATTTCAAGGTTTGTGCAATTTTACCAAACAAGAGACATAAATTGTTCACTTTTTCATCCTTCAATAACTGTAATCGGCAGTATCTATGCACAACGAAAACCTCCCGTTCTGTCGAATTTCAAATGACAGAACGGGATTATTTTGATATAAACAGATTTTCACGACAGTTCAACAAAACAACTCACTGTACCTAACCTCGTCCGTGTGCTCGTTTATCAGCTGCTGAACGTAATACTTAAATCGCTGAAGCTCGGCGGGACCTTCGCTGAACATACGTCCATCAACAAAGCTTACTGTATTCATAACAAAGTGTATGTGAAGATTTTTGGTGTCCTCGTGAACTGCGTAAACTATCTGAAATCTTGAACAGTAATATTCGCAAATCTTCCTTGCCAAAATATTCGCCTCATGCGGCAAAAAGATACTGTTGCTTCCGAGGCTAACCACAAAATGCCTAGCAATTCTGCCCTCTGTCTTTCGGTAAGCGCGCTTAACCGCTCTCATTTCTTCCTCGGCATTTTTCGGGTCAACGTTTGCACCGCCGATATAGTAGCACCCATTTCCCGTGGATTTATCGGTAAAAATATACTTCAGCAGCCCTTTGAGAGCAAGCGGGTGCTCGTAGCCCTCGTCAATCACTTTAACAACGCTGTACATATAAAATCAATATCTCCATTCAAATTATTTTTCATACTATCGGTTAACTCGCCCGTGTAATTTATCAGCAAAGACTGAACCTGTCTGAGTCTGCACAACAGTTCGGGGCTCATCGAAACCTGCTTATTTACCAGCGAGGTAATAATATAAGCATTTCTGTTCATACCCGATTCCCTTGCCTTTTCTTCAATAATATCAAGCTCATCGGGTTTTAATCTAATACTAATTGTAATTGTCTTGGTTCTCATAGCTTTCTCCAATATATTATTATCTTATACAGGCAGACTTTTAAGGTCTGCCTTAGCAGGATAACGCGTTTGTGTTACACGTTATCCTTACAACTTTGTTATCTCGATATAAAAAAATAATGCCGGCGTTCAAACCGGCATTGATTTTTTCATGATATTTTCCTTTAACTTTTCAACAACGTATCTTTTCTCGTCCGCAGTAAGGTTTGAATTTTCCAATTTCTTGGCAACGCACATGCAATAAGCCTTGTCGAAAACCTCCTGTATCGCCTCGATATCCTCGGGGGATTCAGGCATATGTAACACAACATGTATCGGTTTGCTTTTTCTTGACATAGTAAATTACCTCCTATCTGAAGTAATAATATGTGAGTGAAAATGTAAATTATTACCAAACGATGAGGTGGAAATTTTTGACATATATCCTTATATTTTGCCTGCAATATAATTTTATTCGTATATGTTTATATATAAAATATCTAAAAAGTGTAACAAAGCCTTGTTTATTATGGATATTGCTATTTTGTTACACTTATTATATAATTAAATTATAATATATTTTTATATTCTTATGGAGGTTCATAATATGAGTACATATGACCAGATAAACAATATCCCCAAAAATTCCTTCCAAATGATCGATGTCTGTAATTTACCGATTTACTTTGATACTACGCTAAATCAAGACGGCAAATGCGTATTTCTGTCCAAAAAACTACCTATAAGCATTCTGGATTCAAGTAATCTTCAGAAGCCTGTGATTCGCTTTGCCAGATTAATCGGTTTCACAAACCCAAATTCTACCATGCCCGAATACGCAAACGCTATGCTGCCATCAAATAATTTATATACCGTTTATTGCGATATCGACAACAAATACGCGCTTTATACAACCGATTCATCTAATTGTAACTTTGCTTACAATGGTTTTTCAATTCCCGTGTTGCCCCCTATAACAAATCGCGACCAATATTCAGGATTTCTTCAAATACAGCGTGCGCCCGTCGTCCCTATGCCGACTGAAAATGAAGCATTTCGCTTTACCGTAAACCTATTTAAATCAAAAAACCAGGACAATCCATCGTCCGAAGCCGCTCCTTCCGGAATGAACAGCTCTGCTCCCATTGTATCAGTCAAATATGACTCAATTCCTTCGAGCAATCCGTCTTTCGTCGCTCCTGCCGAGGAGAAAAAGGACAATGCATCACCCAATACTGCTCCCGAAGATACAAACAGTTCCGGAAGCAATCCCGTCCCAACTGCTCCGGAGAAACCGGCAACTGCTGACGAAACGCTTAATCTGAATGAGCTAAACTTTGACGATTCAACCGAGGCGAAAAAGGGCGGAATAACACAAGAATCCGCTCCCGACGAAACGAATAAATCCGCTCCGGAGAAAGCAGACACACTTGCCGATACGATTTCTTCAAAATCAATCTCGCTGACCAATCCCGCCGATAAGAAATCCGAAAAGTCATCACAAAAAACTGCTTCAACCGATAAAAAGCAAGACAACTCAACTGCCACGAAAGAAAACTCCTATACAGATAAACTCACCGGCTTAAAAATTATCTTTGATGACGGTTCCGAAGATAAAAAGAATAAAGATACAGACAAGGATTCACGTCTCAAAAAGATAGGCGCCGAAAACAACCCATTCTCCCCGTATTTGTCATTTCATCAGGACAGATACGGTATGAGCGATGGCACAATGGGAATAACAACGCCTTATCGTGAGGAAGGCAGTTCCGGTTTCTCATACATCTATGACGCATTTACAAATTTCATCGTTTTACCGCAAAGCATTGAATGTACAATAAATCGTGACGGAACGGTTGAAAATGAAGTTCGTCTGACCGTATATATGAATCCAAATATGTTTCAAACGATAACCGTCAAGCCCAACAAAACCGGAAATCTGATAAACGAAATACAGAAAATCTTCCCGCAGGCTTGCCTGGAACCGTTTGTCAAGTGCGCGAATAAACATCTTTCCGCTTATATTTCCAAAATGCTTGCAAAAACGCCGATTACTTACAAGTACAAAAAATCCGGCTGGAATATGTTTGTTTTTCCGAATGGGCAAAGGTCAATGTTCTACTGCAACGACGCTATGGAGCACAACGCTGTTTTCAGCCCCGAAACAGGAAAGCGTCTTGATTTTTTGCCGAATGTTACACAAAGTCAAGCGTTCTATTATGCAGTAAAAATGCTCGCTCTTGGCAATATGACAAAGACTCTCCCGCTGTTTTTGTTCTCGCATATCGGCGTAATGTACAGCATTTTTGAGGAGGCGGGCTTTGCGCCGAATTTCCTCCTGAACATTGTCGGACACACGGGAAGCCTGAAAACCTCGGTGAGCAAAATTTTCTTCAAA
>CAMEQX010000096.1 GCA_945933905.1 uncultured Clostridia bacterium | reverse complement strand
TCAACCTCGGAAATGCTGTCAACATCAAAATTCTGCGCGGGAGCAGGCTGTTCAAGCGGCTTTACGTCAACGCGCGGCTGCTTTAAATCATCGGAATACACCACGTTTTTGCGCGGCGCGTCCACGATTTTCGACACGCGCGCGGGACCTTTTTCAGCGTTTAGCTTGTCCAGAGCCTCGACAATCGGCACCAAATCCGCGTCGTTATCCACAAACCGCTCGGGGTCGGGCTCACGCATAATCGGGTGCTTTTTCTCCATATATTTTTTCAGCGCCTCGCGATAATCGCGCGAATCCTGCTGCTGTTCTTCGAGAATTTTCGTGTTGTCGCGCTCGGGCGGAAGCTTCACGGGAGGCGTTTTTTCGGGCTTCGGCGCGGCTTTCTCGGGCGCACCCGTCTTCCCTACGCTTCCCACAACGTCCTTCATATCCTCAATCTGCGCGCGTTTTTTCGCGTCATTTTGCAAATCGCGCTCGATTTTCTTCGCGGTCTGAACAGCGGCGCGTTTTCGCTCTTTTTCTTCCTCGTGAATTCTGCGATATTCCTGATTGAGCACGGCGGAATGTTCACGGCGGCGCTCGATACCCTGAGCCGTCTTAGTGCCCGCGGTTTTCACGCCCTTGCCGATTTTCCCGAAAATCTCGTTCAGCGGCATATCAATCATCAGCAAAATGCACACAAGCATAATTATCACGATGATAATGCCCGCGCCGAGCTGCCCGAGGAACAAAAGCGGCACTCCGAGGAACAGCGCGAAAAATCCGCCGCCCGCGAAGCCCACTCCGTTTTCATAGAGCTTCACGACAACATCGCCGAAGTTCTCGCCGTTAACCTTGCCCGTGATGAAGATTTCAAGTGCGGCGCAGAGGATAAGCTGCGCGAAAACGAATTTTATTACGGTGAACGAAACGTTCGGTCGGTTCGATGAAATGAGAATTGCAAGCGTTATCGCAAGCGGTCCGACGGTGTAAGCGGGAATGCCGAAAAGCCCGTGCATTACGTCGTGGAGCGCGCGCCAGCCCTCGCTGCCGGGGATTATCGCGATAAGCGTCAGCACAACCCCCACCGCAAGCAAAATCACCGACGCGATTTTCCGCTTTTGTCTGCTTTTTCGGAGCGCTTCTTCACGCAGACGCTGTTCTTCAAGCGCCTTTTTTGAACGCGCTGTTGATGTTGATTTGGATTTTGATTTCCCCGTGGAACCCGATTTTTTCTCTGCCATTTTTTCACCCCAAATTATGTAAGCGAAGTTTTTATACAAAAAGGGAAGCGAGCGTGTTTCCCGTGACGTTTTCCCAGATACCGCCCGCAAGACAAGCCGCGCCGATTATCGTCGTGTAAATGCCGAAAATCTTGAAGCGGTCTTTCTCGAGAAGCCATTTCACCAGCTTTATCGCCAAGAACCCGACAACCGCCGCGATGAAAAATCCAACGCCGAGCGCCAGCCAGTCGAGCTGGATATCGCTCTTGACAGCCTCGCCGATTTCAAGGACGCTTCCGCCGAGAATTGCGGGAATTCCGAGGATAAACGCGAACGACACCGCCGTGTTCTTCTCAAGCCCGCAGAAAAGCCCCGCGGCTGTTGTCGAGCCCGAGCGCGAAACTCCCGGAAACAGCGCCACGCACTGAAAAAGTCCCACGATAACGCCGTCCTTTACGGTCATCTGCTCGCCCGTTTTCAAGCCGCCGCAGCGGTCGGACATAAACAGCAGCATTGCCGTGAACAAAAACGCCGCGCCCTCGAAAATAATATCTCCGTCGCCCTGACGCGCCGTGAAAAAGTCCTTGAAAAGATACGCGGGAATTAAAATCAGCGTTGCGATAATCACCATAAACATCATTCTGCGGTTCGCGTTCATATTTTTCCACGAGAATTTCCCCGTGAAGATATCGCGGAAGGTGAGGAAAAATTCCTTTATCATTCCCCAAATCGTCTTACGAAACGCAATACAAACCGCAACAAGCGTGCCCAAGTGAAGCACGATGGACAAAATCAGCGCCGCTTCTCCGTTCACGCCCGTGATGTGCTGAACAACCGAAAGATGTCCCGAGCTTGATACCGGAAGAAACTCCGTCAGCCCTTGCACAACCGCCTGAATAATCACCGTTATAATATCCATAATATGTACCTTTCAATTCACGTCCGTTCCCACGCGGGAACGGATTTTTGTCAATTTAATTTCCGATAAACCAAAGCCGCATTGTATCAGCCGCGATAACCCTTTTCACATACTCTTTTTCCTCGTCAACAGCGGGCGCGGGTTCATCGTGGAGCGCCGAAAACGCGCCGCCAAGCCTTTCAAACGGTATCATCGCTGTTCACCCCGCAAATCCCGCATAACCGCGCCGCTAAGCTCCGACTTTACCGCAACGGTTTTCTGCTTTTTTCCGCTTTTTTGTGAACTCGATTTTGCGGAGGTGTTTTTGGTGGATTTCGAGGATTTTGAGGATTTTTCGGATTTTGCGGGAGCTTTTCGGGGACTGTCCTTCTCAATCAGCTCATAGAGCCGTTTCACAGCGTCCGAGAGTGAGCCGAGATTGTCGATAAGACCTTCTTGAACGGCGTTTTTCCCGTCAAGCACCGTGCCGATATCGAGAACCAGCTCGTCGCGCTCCATCATCAGCTCCTTGAAGCGCTCGGGTGAAATGCGGGAATTTTTCGTCACGAAGCGCGTAATTCTGTCCTGCATTTTCTCGAAATAGTTCATCGTCTGCGGCACTCCGAGCATCATTCCGTTCATACGAACAGGGTGAATTGTCATTGTCGCGGACGGCACAATGAAGCTCTCCTTCGCCGATACCGCAAGCGGCACGCCTATCGAATGTCCGCCGCCGACAACTATCGATACCGTAGGCTTTGAGATACCCGCGATAAGCTCGGCGATTGCAAGTCCCGCTTCAACGTCGCCGCCGACCGTGTTCAGCACGATAAGCAAGCCCTCAACCGAGCTGTCCTGCTCGATTGAAACAAGCGCGGGAATAATATGCTCGTATTTTGTCGTTTTGTTCTGCGGCGGGAGAATATAGTGTCCCTCGATTTGCCCGATTATCGACAAGCAGTGAATGTTATGCGGAGCGTTTGCTGTCGCGATAATTCCCATATCGATAATCTGCTGGTTTTGCTGTTCCGAAAAAGGAGCGTTGTTCTCCTCGGAAACGTCGTTTTTATGGCTCATTTTTGCACCTCTTGTACGTTTTTACAATAGTATTCCGTAAGAGATGAAAAATATTCGCATAAGGTCACCTCTAAAAACCTTGTTTGAGTAAAAATGTGTATAGCCGCATTATGCGCTTTGCGCAAAACGCTACCGCCTGCTTCGTCAAACCTCCTCGTAAGGCATCAAGCCTTACTTCGTCGGCTTTCCTCGCATTCGGCGACACGATGTCGCAAAGTGAATGCCCAAAACGCGGCACGGATGCCGCGTAACAAAGGCATTCACCAGCGCACTCTACCCATTTTTACTTTTCAAACCGGTTTTTAGAGGCTCCCACAACAATACATTATACATTATAACACAATCAAAAAAATTTTTCAAGAGCTTTTGCGAATACTGCGGGAAATTAAATCATACTTTGTACAAAACAAGCATACAGTATGTTGTAAGACAATCCCAAAATAATCCCCGCGGAAAATATAAGGAGGAAACTTTTAATGGAAGAAACAAGCAAAACCGCCGTTTTCATCGATGAAATTATATTTGACGGACAAACGGAACAGGGCGTGGAGCTGGACTATGTTCTGCCCGATTACTGCCCCGATATCTTCAAAATTCTGTCCTGCTCGCTCACGCCGAAAATCGTGTCGTACAGCGTGTCGAGCGACGGAAAACTCTCGCTGGACGGCGTGGTTTACATAAAAGCGCTCTATCTCGCCGAGAACAGCTCCGAGGTCTTTTGCATCGACCAGCGCTACACCTACTCAAAGCTCATCGATATCGCCCGCAAGGACGCCGTTTCACCGTGGCTGACGTTCGAGATGAAGCAGGATTACTGCACTTGCCGTGCGGTTTCACCGAGAAGAATTGACGTGCGCGGCGCGGTTTCCTTTCGGATAAAGGCGGAGAGCTGCCGCGAGAACAGACTTTGCGATATCCCCGAGGGACTTCAGGTGAAGTCGCGCGCCGTAAATTGCTGCGGGAGAACGCTTTACGCGAAAAAGCAGATTTTGAGTTCCGAGGAAATCGAAACAGGCTCGGCGGGCGTTGCGTTTATTATGCAGAGCAGCGCTTGCCCGAAAGTCACCGATGTGAGAATTGTCGCGGATAAGGCGGTTGTGAAGGGCACCGTTATCGTGAGCGCGCTCTACGGCTTGCCGAATGTTGAATCAAGCGGATGCTCGGAAGCGGAGAAAATGACCGCGGAAATCCCGATAAGCGCAATTCTCGACATCGCGGGAATTACCGACGAGCACGTTGTTGTGCCGACGCTTTCCGTGCTTGATTTTGAGCTTATCCCGAAAACCGACAGCGGCATAATCTCGTGCAGAATAAGCGCGGAGTGCTCCGCAAAGGCTTATAGAGCGGAAAAAGCGGCTTTTCCCGTTGACGTGTATTCAACGGAATACGAAACCGAGTTCCTCACAAACACGCTTCGCCTCAACACCTCTCCCCGACCGCTTTCCCAGACGCTCACGCTCAAAATGAACGTCACCGCCGAGAATTTCGAGATACGTTCAGTTTGGGATTGCCGCGCCGAGATTAAAAATCCCGTTTTGCGCGCGGGTGAAAACGGAGAACCCGAGTTTTCGGGAATGCTCTGCGGCTCTGTTTACGGCAAAAACGCCGAGGGCGCGCCGTTCTTCATCGAAAAACAAGAGGCTTTCCGACAGGTTATCCCCGTGTCCGACATCATCGAGAACACCGCCGCGCAGTTTGCCGCAAAAATCACCGGCACCGATTTCTCGATTAAATCGGACGGCACGATTGAGCTGTCCGCGCTTGCCGAGCTGAAAGGCGTGCTGTGTGATGTGGTAACGGCGGACGCTGTGAGCGAGGTCACGGTGTACGAGGATAAGCCAAAAGCGAAAAACGACGAGTTCGCGCTGAGGATTTGCTACACCGATGAACAATCGGACTGCTGGAGCATTGCCAAAGCGTATAACACAACGGTCAAGGCGCTTATGGAGGAAAACGATATTTCCGATGAACAGGCGGCGCTTTCGGGTATGATTATTATTCCCACGGTCTGATTTAGCAGATTAGCTGCTTGCGGGTGATAAATTCCCCCTTGCAGAAACTATGGACGAAATTCGCTGCCGGTCGCACCGGCGAAAGGGGTATATTTTAGATGAACAGCATTTACTCGGATATAGCAAAAAGAACAGGCGGGAATATTTACCTCGGAGTTGTGGGACCCGTGCGCTCGGGGAAATCCACGTTTATAAGCCGTTTTATGAACGACCTTGTTATCCCGAACATTCCCGATGAATACCGCCGCGAGCGCGCAAACGATGAACTTCCGCAGTCCTCGGCGGGTAAAACGATTATGACAACCGAGCCGAAATTCGTGCCGGAAGAAGCGGTTTCCATTCAAGTTGACGATGTGAAAATGAACGTGCGGCTGATTGACTGCGTGGGGTATATTGTCCCGAGCGCAATCGGCTACATCGAAAACGAAGCGCCGAGAATGGTGATAACACCGTGGTTTGACGAGGAAATTCCGTTCAATATGGCGGCGGAAGTCGGCACCCGAAAGGTTATCACCGACCACTCGACAATCGGTATCGTCATCACCACGGACGGCTCGATAACCGACATTCCGCGCGAGGAATACGAGCAGGCTGAAGAGCGCATAATCTCCGAGCTGAACGAGATTAACAAGCCGTTTGTCGTTTTGCTGAACTGCACAAATCCCGACAGTCCCGAGAG
>CAMEQX010000095.1 GCA_945933905.1 uncultured Clostridia bacterium | reverse complement strand
ACGCCGCTTCAAGCTCGGTTTTGTATTCGTCAAGCGTGAGCCGTTTCACCGAACAGCCGCAAAGCAGCGTTATCGGCAGAATTACCGCGAACACTGCGGCAAAAAGTCGCGTTTTCATTCCGGTTTTATTCCTCCGACATTATCGGCGGTCAGCTCCTTGATGATTTGCAGATATACCGCGGGGAATGATGTTCCCGTGCCGAATTCACCCGCAGTTTGCGAAATCTCCTCGGAATGCTTCTGAAATGTTTCGTTTATCTCGGTGAGCTCCTCCACGCTTTTTACCGCGAACAGCTTTCGATAAAGCTCAAGCTGCTCGTATTCCCACGCGTCCGCCGCAGACATCAGCTTTTTGTGAAGCTCCTCGTATTTCTCGGGCGGCTCTATTTCCTTGAACTCGTTAAGCGACTGCTCGCGCATTTTCAGCACGGGCTCGGCGCTCTCGGCGTTTTCCCCCAAGGTTTTCACGCTCTCCTCGTTCACCTCAAGCGGTATCAAATCAATCAAATCCAACATCGAGTTCAGGTATTTGTCCCAAGCGCTTTCCATTGCCGCGCGGTAGTCCTCGGGGCTCAGGCGCTTGTTTTGCTCAGACGAACACCCGCAGAACAGGATTATCGGCAAAAGCAGGAAAACTGCGAGAAATTTCGCGCGTTTTGCCATATTACAGCTTCTCAATCCAGCCCATATCATCGGGCAGCTTTCCGTACTGAATTCCCGTCATTGTGTCGTAGAGCTTCTGAGTCAGCTTGCCTATCTTATTATTGCCGATTTCCATAACCTTATCGCCCCAGCGAAGATGTCCTACGGGAGATACAACCGCTGCCGTGCCGGTGCCGAATACCTCCTCGAGCTTGCCCGCGTCATAAGCTTCGGCAACCTCCTGAATGGATATTCTGCGCTCGGACGCCTTTATTCCCCATTTCTTGCAAGGGGGAACAACTTATTTTCTCGTAATTCCGCTCAAAACAGAGCCCTGAAGCTGCGGTGTTACAACCTCGCCGTCGATTACGAACATTATGTTCATCGAGCCTACTTCCTCGATATACTTCTGCTCAATACCGTCAAGCCAGAGTACCTGAGAATAGTTTATCTTGTGAGCGTCGTCCTGAGAGTGCAGCGAAGCCGCGTAGTTTCCGCCGGTCTTTGTAAAGCCCATTCCGCCGCGTACCGCTCTTACATAATTCGTTTCAACGTAAATCGAAACAGGCTCAAGTCCTGTCGAATAATACGCTCCCGACGGGCTGCAGATTATCATAAAGTAATATTTATCTGCGGGTCTTACGCCCAAGAACGGGTCTGCCGCGAATATAAACGGACGTATGTACAGCGAAGCTCCGTCCGTGTGCGGAACCCACTCCTTATCTACCTCAACAAGCGTGTGAAGCGCCTGCAGCGCGTCCTCAACCGGTATCTGCGGAATTACAAGTCTTTCCGCTGAAATATTCATTCTCTTGAAATTCTCTTCCGGACGGAAAAACTGTATCGAACCGTCTGCCGTCCTGTATGCCTTCAAGCCCTCGAATATCTCCTGCGCATAGTGCAGAACCATCGCCGCGGGCGAAAGCTCTATATTTCCGTACGGCACCACTCTCGCGTCGTGCCAGCCCTTGCCCGTGTCATACTCCATCACGAACATATGGTCGGTAAAAATATGACCAAACCCGAGTTTGCTTTCGTCAGTCGGTTTTTCCTTCGGTGTGCTTGTCTTTTCAATCCTAATCTCCATAATATCTACCTTCCTTTTTCAACTTCGGGAGCGAGAACTCAACCCCTTTTGCAAGTCTTTTTCCTTCTCGCTTCATTTTTCTCTATCATTTTACCACTTTTCCGCCCGATTGTCAAGGGTTACTCCATACAACTTTACTCCCTTTATTCACTCTTTTTTGGGGATTTTTTCGCCTTTTTCCCTTTTTCATCCCTCCAAACCCCTTCTATCCCGCTTTCTTTGCCCCTCGTTCGCGGTTCTCGTTTGTTTTCCGTAGGAAAACCGCGCAGCGCAGCGAAGCGAAATTTGCGAAGCAAATTTAAACGAGTACCGCGGCTTTTCCGAATCCGCTCCGTAGGAGCGGGTGAGGAAAAGCACCACGCAGGCGCCCGCGTTCATTTCCAGTTTCGGTTATAGCTCTCGCTCGGTTTCTCCAGCGCGGGATTTGATGTATGCAATTTCCTGCGCTTTTGCACGGGTACATAGTCCGAGATATTAAACGGCTTTTTCTCAGGCGCGTTTTTGAACTGCTCCAGATAGAAGTTCACCGATTTCTCCAGCTTTTTCGTGTTCCCGAAGCGGTCCTTGATTAACAGCGACGTTCTTTTCTCGAAAAGCCGCTCGTTTAACTCCGCGCTGTCAAACTCAAGGTTTCCGTCCTCGGAAACGTGATAGCCCAGCCTGTCGCTCTCCTGAAAATAACAGCGGATTTCTCCCGTAAACGAAAGATTGTGCGGGGCGGTCTTCGGGTCGCGCGACACCGTCTCCAGTTTCTCAAACGGTATGTAATACAGCCGCCTCAATATCACCCTTTCACCAAAATGAACGTACTCCCCCGCGTACTCGCTGAACACCATTCCCTTCGGCAGAAAATCAAAGTATGTGTATTTGCTGTGGCGACGCTTTTGCTTTTCCGTGATGTAAACCGCCGAAAATGCAAATATCATCCCCAAAAGCACAACCCCCCCGATAACCGCAAGCAGCAAGTAAACTATATCGGAGCCGAAATTCAACACTATATTTACCGTGCAAAACGTGCAGACCGCAAATACCGACATCGATACCAATATCATCGCGTGCCGCAGACGCTCGGTGTATTTCGCAATTTCCGCGTGGAAAAAGTATTTCAAATTATCACTTCTTTTCTCGCTTTTTCACTCGCGCCCCAAATCATCAGCCTTCGCTTTATCGGACAAATATCGCGAATTCTCTTTCTCGGGGCTTTTTAAGCAGATTTTCCGTAATTTATGTTAAATCGGGTTTAATTTTATTATAGCACCGAGTTGTGTGGTTAGTCAAGAATAAATTGCTTGACAAAGTAGGGAAAATGTGATAGAATAGAATTGTGCCGGGGGTACTTTTTAAAAAGTTGAGAGAACGATTATAAAAGACCGTCGAGAAATCGTCAGATGCCGGGAAACGTTGTTTCAACTAGGCTTTGTGCCTGTTGAAACAATGTTGATAACGCAGATGGCGGTTTATCGACAGTCGAGAATGTTCAACCCTTTGAACCTGTTGGTTAATACCATCGTAGGAAGGCGGATTTTTTCAAGTGAAATCCTCGCTTTTCGCGGGGACTTTTTTGTTGGAGGTAGTTTATGCAGAGCGTGAAAAAATGCCTTACTATCGCGGGCTCCGACTGCTCGGGCGGCGCGGGTATCCAAGCCGACCTCAAAACCTTCGCGGCGCATAAGTGCTACGGCGCAAGCGTCGTCACGTCCGTCGTCGCCGAAAATACCTCGCGCGTTATCTCCGTCTTCAATCTCCCCGCAGATGAGGTCGCAAAGCAGATTGACGCGGTTTTTGAGGACGTCGAAATCGACGCGGTAAAGCTCGGTATGCTTCCCACCGCCGATATCGTCAAGACGGTTGCACAAAAGCTTTCGCTGTATAAGCCAAAACATATCGTCTGTGACCCCGTGCTTGTCGCAACAAGCGGCGACGCGCTCTCCGACAGCGGCATTATCCCCGCTTATATCGAGCATATCTTCCCGCTTGTCGATTTGCTCACGCCGAATATCCCCGAGGCTGAAAGCTTCACGGGCGACAAAATAGGCGATATCAACGATATGAAAGCCGCAGCAAAGAAAATCGCTTCGCTCGGCGCAAAAGCGGTGCTTGTTAAGGGAGGACACCTCGGCGCAGGTCACGCAACGGATATTTTGCTCTACGAAAACAACGACCCGATGACTATAAAAGCGCTCAAAATCGACTCGCCGAATACTCACGGGACAGGCTGTACGCTTTCCTCGGCTATCACGGCTAACCTCGCAAACGGTTTTGCACTCGGCGGCGCCGTTTTCTCCGCAAAGGACTTCATTACCGAGGCGATTTCCAAGTCCTATACCGTTGGAAAAGGACATAGCCCCGTCAATCATTTCCACGCGCTTTGGTCAAAATCGTGAAAGTAATTTGTTTAATCTCGGCTGTCGTTTCGGCAAGCCGTTTAAAGAAAGGTGCATATAAATGAGAGAATACGCTACTCAAATGGAAGCGGCAAAAAAGGGGATTATCACTCCCGAGATGAAAATTGTCGCTGAGAAAGAATACTGGGACGCGGAGAAAATTCGCGAAAAGGTTGCCGCGGGTGAAATCGCTATTCCCGCAAACGTTAACCACAAGTCGCTTTCGCCCGAGGGTATCGGCGGAGGTCTGCGTACCAAAATCAACGTTAATCTCGGCATTTCCGGTGACGCGAAAAACTATGACCTCGAAATGCAGAAGGTTGATATGTCGATAAAATTCGGCGCGGAGGCTATTATGGATTTGTCAAACTACGGCAAAACCAACACCTTCCGCCGCGAGCTTGTCGCGAAATCGCCCGCGATGATTGGCACTGTGCCGATGTATGACGCAATCGGTTATCTCGAAAAGGATTTGCTCGATATCAAGGCGGAGGATTTCCTCAGAGTTGTCCGCGCGCACGCAGAAGAGGGCGTTGACTTTATGACAATTCACGCGGGTATCAACCGCCGCGCTGTTGAAGCTTTTCGACGCGACCCGCGCAAGATGAATATAGTTTCACGCGGCGGCTCGCTTTTGTTCGCGTGGATGATGATGACGGGCAATGAAAATCCGTTCTATGAGTTTTATGACGATGTTCTCGATATTCTTCGCGAATTTGACGTCACGATTTCTCTCGGTGACGCGCTTCGTCCAGGCTGCATAGACGACAGCACGGACGCGGGACAGATTGCCGAGCTTATCGAGCTGGGAGCTCTCACCGAGCGTGCTTGGGCGAAGGACGTTCAGGTTATGGTGGAAGGTCCGGGACATATGGCGATGAACGAAATTGCCGCGAATATGCAGTTGCAGAAACGCATTTGCCACAACGCGCCGTTCTATGTTCTCGGTCCGCTTGTCACCGATATTTTCCCCGGCTATGACCATATCACAAGCGCAATCGGCGGGGCAATCGCTGCCGCTTCGGGCGCGGATTTCCTGTGCTATGTCACTCCCGCGGAGCATTTGCGTTTGCCCGATTTGAGCGACGTTAAGGAAGGTATCATCGCTTCCAAAATCGCCGCGCACGCTGCCGATATCGCGAAAGGTGTTCCTCACGCGCGCGATAAGGACAACGAAATGGCTGAGGCTCGTCACAAGGTTGACTGGGACGAGATGTTCAAGGTCGCTGTTGACGAGGAGAAAGCCCGCGCGTACTTCGAGAGCACGCCTCCCGCTGACCGTCACACCTGCTCGATGTGCGGAAAAATGTGCGCGGTGAGAACCACAAATATGATTTTGGAAGGAAAAGAAGTTAAGTTCTGCTCCGAAAAGTAAAAAAATTCCCCGCGATTTGTCGTGGGGATTGCTTTTGAGAGGTTTTTATGGATAAGAAAAAAATCGACTACACGCTCTATTTCGTCACCGACCGGGAGCTTATGTCCTGCGATACCGTTGAGCAATCGGTTCAGCTGGCGATTGACGGCGGCGCTTCGGTTGTTCAGCTTCGCGAGAAAAATTTGTCCTCGCGCGAGTTTTACGAAACGGCGCTTCGGGTGCTTGAAATCACGAAACCGCGCGGCGTCCCGCTTATCATCAACGACAGGCTAGATATCTGCATTGCGGCAGGCGCGGACGGCGTTCACCTCGGGCAGTCGGATATCCCTTGCAAAATCGCGCGGGAAATTCTCGGCGCGGACAAGATAGATCGGAAGAGCACACGTCTGAACTCCAG
>CAMEQX010000094.1 GCA_945933905.1 uncultured Clostridia bacterium | reverse complement strand
TGAGTTTATTCAGAAGCTCGATGTTTACTACAAGTTTGTCGGCAGGCTTGATTGATGATTATGATGATTTAATTGAATGTTCCGTTGGAGCAGGTCAACAGAGGTTGACTTGCTTGTCGCGAGAATTTCCGAGGTCTGCGGTGAACAGACGCGCGATGTTGCTGCGATAAACGAGAAAATCGGCGTGATTTCTTCCGTTGCTCAGAGAAACTCCGAAACGGCTCAGGGAAGCGCTTCGTCAAGCGAGGAGCTGAACAGTCAGGCGAAAATTCTCGAGGATATGCTCAAGAAGTTCAAATAAAATCATCGCTCCCTGTTTCGCGGGGAGCGTTTTTTCTTGACAATCGGGGAAAATGATGTTAAAATGTAATCGGAGAGGGTGATTTTCTATGAAATTTTGCTATGAATGCGGGACAAAGCTTGTTGAAAAGCACCTTGACGGCGAGGGTGAAATTCCGTTCTGCGAGCGATGCGGGACGTTTCGTTTCCCGATTTTCAACACGGCGGTGAGTATGGAGGTTTTGAGCCCCGCGCGCGATAAAATCGTGCTGATAAAGCAGTACGGCAAGGACAAAAACATTTTGGTTGCGGGGTATGTGAACAGGGGCGAAACCGCTGAGGAAGCCGTCGCGCGAGAGGTTTTCGAGGAGCTGGGTGTTGCGGTGAACGAAATCGCCTTCAACAAAAGCGCATTCTATGAGCCGAGCAACACGCTTATGCTGAATTTTTCCTGCGTTGCCGAAACCGAGGAGCTTCACATCAACGAAAAAGAGGTTGACAGCGCGGCTTGGTTTACGCTTGATGAGATTGAACGAGAGATTTTTCAGGGCAGTCTCGCGCATAGGTTTTTGCTGGAATTTCTGCAAAAATATAGGAAGGAGATTGTATGAACACTTTATCAAACAGCAGAGTGCTGCGGTTTTGCGGGCTGCTCGGGGTAATCAGCCTTTTGTCATACACGGCGGCGGTTGTTTTCTCGCCGATTGCTTATCCGAACTACAACTGGCTTTCGCAGGCGGTAAGCGACCTTTCCGCAGACGCAGCGCCCTCGCGAACCCTCTGGAGTCAGCTTTCATCGCTGTACGGACCGTGCGGGATTGTATCGGTGATGGCGGCTTGCATTGCCGTGGAAAAAAGCCCGCACAAGCTGCTGAAAATCGGAGTTTATCTGTTCGCGGGAATGGAGTGGGTGAGCAGTGTAGGCTATACGATGTTCCCGCTTTCCGACGCGGGCACGCCGGACGGATTTCAGAACATAATGCACCTTGTTGTAACGGGCGCGGTTGTTTTGCTGTCGATAGCGTCGCTTGTGGTTATTTTCATCGGCACGCGAAAAAACAAGCAAAAAACTCTCGGAAATCTCGCGCTTGCGGCGGTAATTCTGATGATGCTCGGGGCAATCGGCACCGGCGCGCTCCCGAAGGACTTTTTCGGGATACCCGAGCGGTTCAGCGTTTTTGCGGCGGCGGGATTTAACGCGGTTCTCGGAATATGGGTGTTCCGCGGAAAACTCGCCGAGAAATAAGAAAAAAGGGCGGGTTTCTCTGCCCTTTTTGTTTTCGGTTATTGAACGCTGTTTTCAAGCACCGCGCGGCTGTAAAGGGCAATTCCTTTTTCTTTGTTCGGGTGAATGAAATCAACCATATAATCTGCCTGAACGTTAAGCTCAAGGCAACGTCTGATTTGCTCGTTCGGATTGCTGAAAATAAAGCCGTTTTGCAGGCACCATTTCTCCAAAGCGTCCGAAAATTCGTTTAGCATCGCGGTTTTTTCATCGTGGGAAAGAGCGGATATTTTGTCGTTTTCAAGCGAAAGCCACGGCGCGATAAACGCAAACTCTGCGCTTGGATTTTCCGCGCGAATTCGGTCAACAAAGTTTTGAAAAGCGTTTATGTAATCGGCTGCGGTCATCGCGCAGATTTCTTTGTCACGATAACGAACATCGTTTGTCCCGAGCGCCACCACATAAAATTCGCTGTTTGAGGCAACTTTCGGGAGGATTGTCCGCGTTGTGCCGCCGCCCTTTGCGCTTTGTGAAACGTTTTCCGACAAGTCCTCAATCGCGCGATACCAGCCGAATCCGCCGTTTTTCGTGCCCTCGGTAATGCTGTCGCCGACGAAGCAAACGCTTTTCGCCGAAACAAGTTTCTGATAAAGCACGGAATTTTTCGCATTTTCGGTGAGCGTTGTTTGCTCGGATTTTGTCAAAAACAAGCCGTCCGCAGTCACGAAATACCGCTCGCAAATATCCTCGAAGGGCACTTTTTTGCCCAGCATAACCGAGGTTATATGGTCGCTTACCGCCTCAATCCGCTCCAAATCATACGTTGAAATCTGCTCTCTGAGTCGGTCGTCGTGAAGAATGTCGTAAATCGGCAGCGCGCGGTAATTCCCCGAGAGCTGCGACTGCGTCCACAAAGGAATAACGCCAATTCCCGTGATTTCCTTGGTTTCGCGGTTGATGTAAATTTCGGTTAATGCCGAAGCGTCGCCGTCGTGACCGTGATAGATGTTGGCGAAATTTCCCGGACAGTTCACGACAGCTTTCTTTTTGCCGTCCCGCTCGAGCATCTCGACAGGCTGAACCGAGTGAGTGTGGTCGTTCAGCACTGCGTCCGCTCCGAGCGACAGGAAAATATCCGTCCACTTTGTCTGATATTCGTCGGGAGCGTCGGTGAATTGAGTGCCCATGTGAGAAACAACGAAGATTAAATCCGGATTTTCCTGCTTTGCGCGGGTGAGATCTTCTTCAACCAAAGCGCGCGCTTTATCGAAATTTGCGCCGTTCGGTTCGGCGGTAAGACAGGTGAGATAGCTCAGCTTTTCGTCCAGCAAATCCTCCTCGGAATAGCCGTTTGTGCCGTAGGTGTAGGAGAGAACGGCAATTCTTATCCCACCGTTTTCGACAATTTTCACGGCGCTTTTTTCATCGGAATTTCTGTAAGAACCCGTGTGGTCAAGACCGATTTCATCAAGCACGTCAAGCGTTCTCAAAGCGCCCGAAACGCCGCAGTCGAGCAGATGATTATTCGCGGTTGACACCAAGTCAAACCCCGCATTTTTCACGGCTTCGGCAAATTCATCGGGGAATTTCAGCTTTAGAGTAATCCCATCCGCGAAGTTGCTTGTCGAGAAGCCGATCTCTGCGCCCGCCGTCGGACCTTCAAAAATACCGACCGCAATATCTGCCGAGGAAATATATTTTTTCGCGAATTCAAAAACGTCGTCAAAGTTGTAGCCGCTGCCCGTGAAACCGCGCTTTACTTGGTCCTCGAGCAGAATTAAATCTCCCGCGAACAGCACTCGCAAATCCTCTTGAAAAGCGGCGGTTTGCTTGCTGTCAAGCTGATTGAAAATCACATCGGAGGACTCGGTTTTGACTTCGGAAACGGAAACGCTTTCAAAATAATTCTTGAACAGATTGAACGCGGGAACAAACGTGACTGCACAAGCAACAACAATCGAGCCGATTTTCACAGGCAAGCCTTTTTTCGTTTCGCTGAACGCTTCGGCAGATTTTGTGAAAATCCTGTTCAAGAAATTCGTCACAACGTCAAGCGAGCAGACGACATCAATTCCCACGGAAGACAAAACCGATACCACGAGGATAAAGCCCTCTGCTTTGGGAGCAAGCGCGCGGGAAATGAGTATGGTCGGAATACGGTGGAGCAGGAAAATTGACAGGGAATTTCTGCCCATTTTGGTGAGAAGCGGGATTTTCTTGTCGGGAAGCGCAAACGTCATTCCGAGAATGAAAAACGTTGAAATCGCGAAGGCAATCGCCCTTATGAGAATATCAACGGGCTGCGTGAACGCGCACATCATCATACTGTCAACCGACAGCCCGAACCTGACCGCCGCCAGCCAAGCCAGAAAAACCGAAACGATTGTCAGAAATACGCCTTTTGCATAGTCGGAAGGTTTTCGCTGCGAAAGGAAACTTTTGAGCTTGTCCTCGGGGAGAAAAAATCCTGCCATAAAAAACGGGAAAAACGCGATTATCCGCGCGATTGAAAGGACGTTGGTGACATCGGAGAAAAATCCCACGGCGACTGCCGCTGAAATAATGACGGCAAAAGCGGCTTTGGTGCGCGGAATTTTGTCCGCAATCAACCTCCACACTATTACTGCCAGAAGATACCAGTTTGAATTAAACGGAGTGAGAAGTAAAATGCTTCCGCTGCTTGCAAAATAACTGAACGCCATTGTTATTGTGTTGAAAATGAAGTATGCGAAAAGCAGCTTCAGAAGGGATTTTCCGCTGCGGGAATTCTTGCTTTTGCTCAGAAAGCCTGTTGTAAAAACAAACGCAGGCATATGAAAAACATAAATCGTCTTTACAATAAGCGTAATTGAGTCCCACGACCTGACATCAAAAAGAATATGCGCGAAAACAACGAGAAAATCATCAGTCCCTTGAAGTTATCCCAAAAGGCGCTGCGATTTGAGCTAAGCGATAAAGATTGTTTCATTTCAGTTCCCCCGAGTGATTGATAAATATAGTATAGCACAAAACGCCGCTGTTTTCAACCACTTTTCGCTATTAAGATTTTCGTCAATAATTCTTGACATAGAACCTAAAAAGTGCTATAATTAAACAAAATCGAACAGCTTTTTCAGAATGTGGTTTTACATAAGCAAAGGAGAGAATAATATGTATTGCAGGCAATGCGGAAGCGAGCTGCCCGATGGCACGGGGCTTTGTCAAAACTGCGGAAGAATGAACAAGGCAAAGCCCATAAACGCAGCTTCTCTCTCAACCGAAAAGCCCGCCAAAAAAGTCCGCGTGAGAAAAAACTTTGTTTTTATAGCGGCGGTTTTGGCAATCGCTGCGATTGTTGTGACGCTGATTATTTTCAATCAGCCGAGAATTTCTCCAAACAGCTTTAACCCCAACACAATCCTGTCGGGCAGTGATATCAGCAGAGATTTGGTGAAGATTAAGCTGAATTTGAGCGTTGAGCAGAACGATTTTTTCGCAAAGTACGGAGTTGATGTTGTGATAAACGGCGTGACCGTCAAGACGATAAATCAAGGCGAAACGTTTGAGCGGGAAATCGAGGTTGAAAAGGGGAGCTTTACGATAAAATTCGTGAAAAACCGCTCGTCATCGGACGAAACCATAAACCTTTCGAGCGATACGGTTGAACCCGCAGAATATACGGAATACGTTGACCGCGACTGCGAGATTGCGCTGAAAATAAAGACGCATAAGCTGAGCATAGAGATTGTATGATACGAAATCAGAGGTAAAAATGTTTTGTGAATATTGCGGAAAAGAGATTGACGACAGCGCTGAAATCTGCGAGTTTTGCGGTAAATCAACCGATGAAGACGAAACAGCCGACGCAGTTTTTGAAGCGCCGAAAATCAAAACCGAGATTATCGGCGGGGGACGGGTTATTTTCGTTTTGGAAATGCTGCTGAATGTGATTGTCGCGGCTTGTCCGTTTGTGAAAATGTTAGAGATAACCATAATAAATCAGCTTAAATTCAGCATCGCTGGAATAATCGACGCGATTGACCCGTTTAAGAAGGCGCTTGATTTGTTGGATAAAATCGGAATAGATTTTGACACGTTCAAAACAGGAAATTTCGGCTATTGGATAATCGTGATTTTAATTCTCGCGGGAGCGGCGATGATTGCGGGATATATTTTTCTCGCTTTGTCGATTATTTCGCTCGGAAAGCGGCAGAATTTCTTGTCCTCGGGGAAAAAATCCGCGATATCGCTCGGGTGCTTTTTAGCGTCGTTTGCGCTGATTTATCTTGCGGTTTTCCTCTTGAACTCAAAAATCAGCGACAAAATTCATTTTCCGCTGTCGCTTTTTGATACAAATGAGATCGGAAGAGCGTCGTGTAGGGAAAGAGTGTAGATCTCGGTGGTCGC
>CAMEQX010000093.1 GCA_945933905.1 uncultured Clostridia bacterium | reverse complement strand
GTCATCGACAATATCAAGCGTGGTCACACCGTCAACCGCGTTTGCGCCCTCGGGAAGCGTGATAAGACCTTCCTGCGCAAGAAGAAGCAGCGCGCGGGTTTCGTTGCTGTCGTCCGCGGGAATGACAATGCTTGCGCCCGAAGCCGCGTTCTTCACGCTGTCAACGCCGTTTCCGTAAAGTCCGAACGGCTCGTAGTGAATAGAAGCCGCAGAAACAAGGTCGGTTTCGTTTGACTTGTTATAGCTGTTGAGATAAGGCGTGTGCTGGAAATAGTTCGCGTCAAGCTCGCCGTCCGCAAGCGCCTTGTTCGGCAAAACATAGTCGTCGTAAATGGTAATCTGAAGGTCATAGCCCTGCTTTGCGAGGTCTTCCTTGACATATTCAAGAATTTCGCCGTGCGGAGTAGAGGTCGCGCCAACCTTGATTACAGTCTTGCCTCCGCTTGAAGCATTGTTGCAGCCCGTAAGTGCAAGAGCGGAAAGTGCAGCTGCGAGGAACGCAGAAATAACAGATTTGATTTTCATAGCAAATTATCTCCTTTAAATAAATGTTTTTGATTACTTTCGGTTCGTTTAACAGAAGCAGTTTTGCATTCGTCCGAGCCTGTAATTCTCTCTCAAGAGCTGTTCGAGTATGAAAAGCATAACTCGCCCTCCTTTTTATTTTGAAATGCGCTTGTCGGTTTTTCTTGCAATGAACATTCCGACCTCCTGAATAATCTGCACGATTATCACCGTGAGCAAAACGCATATCCATACAACATTGTCGTTAAAGCGCTGATAGCCGAAGTTTATCGCAATCATTCCAAGTCCTCCGCCGCCGATTGTGCCCGCCATCGCCGAGTAGCCGAGAATGGTCACCAGCGAAATCACCGCGCCTACCAAAAGCGACGGTTTCGCCTCGGGTATCAGCACCTTGAACACGATTTTCACGGAAGATGTTCCCATAGCCTGCGCCGCCTCGATAACGCCGCTGTCAACCTCTTTTATCGAGCTTTCCACCATTCGCGCAACGTAGGGAATTGCCGCGATAATCAGCGTGACGATAGCCGCTTTGTTGCCGAGCGCCGTTCCCACGATTGTCTTTGCCACGGGAAGCACAGCAATCATCAAAATCACAAACGGAATACTGCGGAAAATGTTGACGATAAAGCCGATAATTTTGTTCAGCCACGGTATCGGGCGAATTCCGCCTTTGTCCGTAACGCTCAGCAAAATCCCGAGCGGAATTCCGAAAAGATACGCGAAAATCGCGGGAATGAAGGTGAGATAAACGGTTTCCCATACGCCGAGCTGTAAAATGCCCTTTTCAACAAGCTGAGAAAGCAGGTCGCTGTTCATTTTTCATCTTCCTTTCCTCAAATTTCCGTGTAGCTTATCTCATTTGCATCAAGATAAGCGCGAATTCTATCGGAGCTTCTCTCGTCGTCGGGAAGCCCGAGCAAAATCTGCCCGAAAGCCTTTCCGTCGATGTCCTTGGTATCGGCGTGGAGAATGTTCACGGGAATTCCGCACTCCAGCACGAGATTTGCGATTACCGGCTTGAAGGAATTTTCGCCGTTGAACACAATTCTGATTTTCTTCCCGCCCGTAATCTCGTCAACCGCCTTTGTTTCGGGGAGAACCAGCTTTCTCGCGATAGCCGATTTTGGTGACGCAAAAACATCGCGGACGTTTCCGATTTCCGCAACGGAGCTTTGGTCGAGAACCGCAACCCTGTCGCAGATTTTGTCGATAACCTTCATCTCGTGCGTTATCACAACAATCGTCACGCCGAGCGTTTTGTTGATTTTACGCATAAGCTCGAGAATTGAACTTGTGGTGTCGGGGTCGAGCGCGCTTGTTGCCTCATCGCAGAGCAAATAGCGTGTTTTTGCCGCAAGCGCTCTTGCAATCGCAACGCGCTGCTTTTGTCCGCCCGAAAGCTGCGAGGGATACGCCTTTGCCTTGTCGGTAAGTCCCACAAGCTCCAGCAGCTCCTCTGCCCTTTTCAGCGCGTCAGCCTTCTTCACGCCCGCGATTTCAAGCGGATAGCAGATGTTCTTGATAACGTTTCGCTGCGACAGCAGATTAAAGCTCTGGAAAATCATTCCGATATTCTGTCGCGTCTTGAGAAGCTCCTTTTTCGAGAGCTCGCCGAGGTTTTGCCCGTCAATGATGACATCACCCGACGTTGGCTTTTCGAGGTAGTTTATACATCGGATAAGCGTGCTTTTTCCCGCTCCCGAAAGACCGATTATCCCGAAGATTTCGCCGTCGTTTATGGTGATGCTGATATCCTTGAGGGCGGTCACGCCGTTCGGGTAGGTCTTGCTGATATTCTTGAGTTCAATCACGGTTTTTCTCCTAAAAAAATAACAGGCACATCGCTGTACCTGTCAGAATTACTCTTTGGTAATATTATCCGCAGCGCACGGCACGATTATTCTGTTCAATCCGCATCATACACATCATTGTCATACCGCTCGCTCCTTTCGTTTAACTTTGAATGTATTATAACACAGTTTACCTATTTTGTCAATAGGTTTTCTTTACTTTACCGCACAAAAATATTTCAACATTTCTTTTAGCATTTGTGTATTTTCACTCCAAAATCCACAGCAAATTCAGCCTTGAAACAAAAGGACTGCGCCAAAAGCACTGCCCTGTTTGATTTCAGACATTTTCCTGAGTTTCGCTGTAATACTCGGCTTTTTCCTCGTACATTCGCACATCGGCAAGCTTTGCGATTTCCTCCGCATTAAAATCGGGGAAATCCCTCGCGCAAACATACCCGCAGGAAACCGACATACTTTTCACAATCTTTCCCGACCAGTTGTAAATCGCGTTTTCAAACGTTTCCTTCAGCTCCGCGAGCTTTTCACTATCGGCAAAAAGCATAATCGCAAATTCATCTCCGCCCGTGCGATAAACCTTTCCCACATCGCCGAAGCTATTCCGCATACATTTCGCCGCGCCCGAAAGAAGCTCGTCTCCCGCCGCGTGTCCCATCGTGTCGTTCACCCGTTTGAGCCCGTTCACATCAATCGAAACAAACACAAAATCATCGTCGCGAATATCCGAGAAGGTGTGGATATCCTTTTCATAGGCTCTGCGGTTGAGGCAGTGCGTGAGCTTGTCGGTTGTTGATTCGCGGATAAGGCGCTCCTCGCGGCGTTTTTCCTCGTCGATAATCTGCGTCGTGCAGATAACCTTTTCGGGACAGCCGCTTGTGTCCGTGCTGATTGAAATAAACGACATTCTAATCCAGCCGACGTTTTTCCCTAGCAAATCCTTGAAGACAACCTTTTTCCCGCGAAGCCGCTCGCCAAGCGTAGAAAGCTCCGTAAACTCAAGCGCCTGATCGAGATACTGCCGGGAAATCGTTGCCAACATCACCTCTCGAACAGCGATTCCCGCGTCAACGTTTTTGTTCTTCTCTACAAGCTCCTTGACTTGATTTCGCGCCGCATATTCGGTTATTGTCCTTTTTCTAAGGTTGATGAGGTGCATACTGTAATAAATATCCGCCATAGACGTGAGGATATTCAGCTGCTCCATTTGCTTGTTTTTGATGATAAGAAAGCGGTTTGTGACGATAAGAAGCGCTCCCGCGGCAATCCCGAGACTTACCGTCACGACAAGCATCGACAGCATAGTTTCCATCTTTATCGCCGTGTTTTTCTGAACCAGCCCTATCACATACTCTCCGTCCAGCAAAAGCGAACACTCGCTTGCATAGCCGTTTATAAGGACATTCGAGAAGGTGATTTCATTTTGCTTTGCCTTCCCGATATCAATTCCGATATCCTGAAGCGTTTTCCCGTTGCTGCCGTCCGAAGAACCTAAAATCTCGCCTGTCTGCGCGCTTGCGACATAAATTTTCATATCCTCGAAAACAGGAATACTGTCAACGACATTGAAAACGCGGTTGTTTTTGAGCTCCTCGAGAAGCCGCTTCGGTTCAATTCCCACCTGTATCATTCGTCTGCCGCTTCCGTCCCAAGTAATCGCGTACATCATACCTTCGCCCTCGGCGGTATTCGGCGTAACGTCCTGACACATCGACAGCTCCTTGTCGTTCAGCATCGGCTCAAAAAAGGCAATTTGCTCGCCCGACTCAAAGCTGAAACCGTAATATTTCGGCTCCGTGCCCGAATAAATCTTTCCCGCTGCGTCAAACAGGTGAATTTCATCGATAGACATAAGCTCGGCGATTTTTTTAAGCTCGCCGACGTTATATTCCGCAGCGGCGTTGTGTTCAAGCATATAAGCCACGGTTTTCGCGCGGATTATGTAATCGTCCTTGAGCGACGCAAGGAGGGTTTCCTCAACGGAGCGGTTTTTCTCCAGAATTCCGCTCACCTGATTTATCATAACCTCGCTTGTTCTCCGAGAATTGTTTTCGTTGTTGATAACCAGAACAATATATGTGAGAATTACCAGCAAAGCCGTCGCTGCCGCAACACAAACGACAACTCTTCCGAACTTGATATGGCTTGTATTGTTTTTCAAATCATCACTCCCATAATCGAGAACCCTTCGATTTTAGTATCTCCTTCCTATTATAACCGATTTCCCGCGATATGTCAAGTGAAAATTGCCAAACAGCCCGAAATCGCGCGGTACCCGAAAATTATCTTCGGGGAGCGTTTTCCCGCAAAAAACAGCCGAAAATAATCGGCTGCTTTAAGTATTCTCATAAATCCGAGACAATTTTCCCGTCGGAAATCTCGATAATTCTCGAGCATTGCTCGGCGATTTTGAGGTCGTGCGTGACGATAACAACGGTTTTTCCGCTCTCGTTCAGCTTCCTGAAAACACCCATAATTTCCGCAGAGGTTTTCGTGTCAAGCGCACCCGTCGGCTCGTCCGCGAGGATAATCTCGGGCTCGTTTACGATTGCGCGGGCAATGGCAACTCGCTGCTTCTGACCGCCCGAGAGCTTGTTGACGGGCTTTTTCGCGAGCTCCTCCATTCCAACCGACTTCAGCGCGTTCATCGCTTTTTCGCGGCGGTTTGGCTTTTTCTTTCGTGCAAAATTCAGCGGGAGCAAAACGTTTTCAATCGCCGAAAAATCCTCCACAAGCGCAAAATCCTGCATAACCAAGCCGATTTTCTCGTTTCTAATCTGCGCGGATTTTTTCTCCGAGAGCTTTTTCACAAGCGTTCCGCCAAGCCGATATTCGCCGCTCTGATAGCTGTCGATACACGCGAGAATGTGCAAAAGCGTGGATTTTCCCGCGCCCGATTTGCCGATAATCGCGGTCATTTCGACGTCGTTGATGGTCAGAGAAACGTTTTTCAGCGCGGTGAATTCGTTGGATTTTTTGGGATTGTAGGTCTTGGTAACGTTTGAAATTTCAATCATATTTTCCTCCTCATTCCGCTTGCAGAAGCGTTTTGGGCGTGGTCGAGCGAAGCATAAGCTGCGGCATAATCATCGAGAAAACGAGATACAAAGCGAATATCCCGAGCAGCGAGAAAACAAGGCTCCCGTTCAAAATTATCGTCACAGTATCGGAAAGCGGCGTGAGTTTTACGACAAGCATTGCCGCTGCCGAAACGACAAGCGCCGCCGCGCCCGTGATAAACGACTGCCAGAAATTCACCGCCGCGCACTGCCTCCAGCGCAGCCCCAGCACATAATATTTCGCATAATCGGAAAGTCTGCGCCGCGCCGCAATCGCCGAAACGCTCATCGCGTTCACGATTACAAGTATCATCAAAACCACCGCAATCGGAAGCAGCTGCAAAAGCTGTTCACGAAGGTATTGCAGGCTGTTTTCGTTCATTTCGTTTAGCTTTATCGTGATTGCCGAGCCTATCTGAGCCGCAGTGCGAAGCGATTTTTCGATATCATCGGGGTTGTCGTAAAGGCAAAACGCCGTGTCAAATTCAAGCTCGATTTCGGGAACA
>CAMEQX010000092.1 GCA_945933905.1 uncultured Clostridia bacterium | reverse complement strand
GCTGATTTGCGCGGAAGCGGTGTTGATGTTGGTGATAGCGTCCGTGAGGTCGGACATTTTGCCGTTCACCTCGTCAAGATACTTCGCCGTGCTGTTCATAAGCTCGTGTGCCTCGGAGCAGTTTTCGGAGTTCTCGCGAACCTGCTTCTCGATTGCCGCGAGATTTCCTGCAAGCGTGTCTATGGAAGCGGTCTGCTCAACGGTACCCTGAGCGAGAGTCTGCGCGCCCTCGGCAACCTGTCCCGAGCCGGAATTTACTTGGTCTGCGGCAATGTAAATCTCCGAGAAAACCGACGTGAGCTTCTCCTTGATTTCCGCGAGATTGTCCGCGAGAACCGAGATATCGCCCGTATAATAGCCCCTGTTCATCTCAACGTCAACGGCAAAATTCTCGTTTGCCATTTCCCCGAGCACGCGCCCGATATCGCCCGTCGCGTTTTTAAGTGAGGTACACATCTCGGTCACCGCGTTTGCGATATTTCCGATTTCATCGTTTCTCGCGGAATACCGCTCGAGGTCCTTCGCCGCGCCAAGCTGAAGACCGCCCATCTTAACGACAGCGTCTTCTACGGATTTAAGCGGCTTAATCATATTGCTCACCACGAAATAAACAGAAACCATAAGCAAAATCATTCCCGCGCCGCAAATGATAATCAGCGTCAGTCTGATAGCGTCAACCGCCGCGAGAACCTCGGACGATTTATCCGCCAGAATAAACACCCAGCCTTGTTCGCCCAGACTGTTAAACGCAGCCAATGTGTCAACGCCGTTTTCATCTATATAGTTTATTGAGCCGCAAACGTCCGTGCTCTGTCCCTTTACCTGCGCGATGATATCCTTAATATAGGTTTCCTCGGCAACTGTTGCGATTTTCTCGGAATTCGGGTGGAAGATATACTCGCCGGAATTTGCGTTTACGAGGAAATACTGCGCGCTTTCAAGATTTCCGAGAGGAAGCGCGTTGAGCTTGTCCACAAGACCGCTTGTAAACAACGCAATTCCGCCAAAACCGATGTGGCTTCCGTCGTCCTCGCGAACCGCCTTGTACATTGATATAACTTGTTTTCCTGTTGCCGGAGAAAGAATAATTCCCGTATTATACACACCCTTTGTAGCAAGCATTGCGTCCTGAAGCGGTTTGCGCTTTTCTTCATCGGGGCGAGTTATCGTTCCAACAACATCTGCTTTTGTATGTGCAAGCGTTTTCGTATTCCAGTCGCTTGCATATATTCCGTCAAGATTCTCGATATCCTGACTGAATTTTTCGGTATATTTCTGCGCCGCGGCTACGCTCGCTTCATTTGACGGGTCGCGGAGCAAATCGTAAATCTGGTCAGCCTTGAGGTAAGCGGTGAGGGTATCCTCGGTTGACTTTATGTAGTTCTGGATAATCTCCGAGCGGTCGATTGCCGCAGTTTTCATATTTTCCACGGCATTTGAGCGCATCTTTGAATTAACCGTGGTTGCCACGAGAATAAACAGCGTAGCAAAAACAACAAGCAAAATTGCAAGAACGGTTGCCGTAACTTTAAAACCCAGTTTACACATTTTTTTGTTCATATTTTTCTCCTTTTTTCAAGTTACCACGCTAAAGCGTTTATGTAAAAATAACCCGAAGGTTATTCTTTTAAACCGAATTTTTCGAGCATTTCCTTTTGCTTCCCGCAGCACATTCTCCCCTCGGGGCAGCTTCCAAGAACATAGCAGCTCGGTCCGTACAGCCCGAAAAGCTCTGGGAAATCCGCTCGGAGCAGCGAAAGCATTCTCTCGGCAACGCCGCGCACCTCCCACTGCGCTCTCGAGCAAGCTCTCAGGCGAATAAACAGCAGCAATTCGCGCGCGTTCATCGTGGTCATCACGTCAAGCAGATTTCCGCTCAGCGCGAAATAACGGATATAACGGCGCAGCTCATCGCTCTCAAGCGCTCTGTCAAGCAGTTTGTCGCACTTTCCAAGCGTTTTCTCGTAAAGCTCTCGAGCCGCTTGATTTTGCTCAACGGTTTTCGGCAAAACAACCCTTCGCTGCGGCACGGCGGTTTCAATCGGCGGAACAATCACCGACTGCATACGGTGGCGCACGATATGCGTAATTCCCGCAAGCGTGACGTCCTTTATCAAGAACGAATAGTTCAGCTGCTCAAGCGCGCGCGGACGCCTGTCCGAAAGCAGCTCCCGCGGGGTTTTCGCGCCCTCGCCCGTCGCCTTGAGCGAGATTTTGAGAAGCTTTGCGGGCTGCTTCGGCGCATTCACAAGTTCAACCTTTCCCGTTTCGCTTTCGCAAAGCAAAGTCATCTGCTCTTGAACGGCTGTTTCATCGATAAACTCGCCGTCCTCGCGCTCGAAAAACTCCTCCGCGATACACGGGAAAATCTCCCGAAGCTGCTCAATAAGCTGCTCTGCGATATTCTGAAGCTCCTCGGAATGCTTTCCTCTGCCGTTTCTGATTGAATTTATCACGCCGATAAGCTCGCGCGCGTTCATTGTGCAGTAAAAATTGCTGAAGAACGAATAGGGAAGCAAAAAACGCGCGTCCTCCTTCGGAATATCAAGCTCGAGAAGCTTCGCATACGCCGAAAAAGCCTCGTCCATATACGCCTTGTACAGCGCGGCGCTTTCTGCAGAAAGATTTTGCGGAATGAAATAGCCCGTGTTGCTGAAATCGACATAGCGGCGCGATTTCACGGTAAACGAAGCAAGTCTGCTCTCGATGAAAAACTGCTCGACATAAACCGAAACGTTTGTGAACGAAACGGTGAAAACGGCGTGCTCAATAACGGAGCGGTGTCCCGACGCGAGAACCTTTCGGATAAGACCGCTGTTTTTCTCGTTATTTTGGGATTTGAGGAAAATCTCCGCAGAGTTTCCCTCGGTTGTTGAAATTCGTGCAGAAGCGGCGCAAACCGCGTCATTGTCTGTATTAAAGCTGACTATTTCAGCCTTGCAAACGTCGTTCATAGCTACCCCCAAAACAAAAAAGTCCCGACAGCCTTGCCATCGGGATAAAGGCTGTATAAATTATAGCATATTCCTATGGTTTTGTCAATAGATTTACGCGCTCAGCCGTTAAACTTTTTGAGCTTCTCGTTAAGCGCAGCGGCGTCGCTTTTAACGCGCAGGAAATTCACCAGCCAAACCGCCCCGAAAACCGCAAGAATAGACGCTCCGATAATCAGTCCGTCCGTGAAGGGCATTTCGGGCTGCTGACTGTAAATCGCTCCGAGAACGATAGCCTCGATTATGATGATTTGAAGAATTCTCCCAACCACCGCGCGCCTTGTGGACATTTCTTTTTTCGAGTACATAAAAAACGACGGAAGCGTGCACAAAAACGCGTATATCGGCGGCACAAAAAGCACCTCATAGCCTAATTTCGCGTCGGGCTCCAAAATCAGCCCGATAATCCCCATATCAATCGCGATAAAAAAGCTGCAAAGCAAAAACGACCGCCCCATCATCATCAGAAAATCCCTCATACTACACCTCCATAATTCTCTTTTTCAGCGCCTTGGCGTACATTCTCGAAATGACGATTTCCTCGCCGTTTTTCATTTTCGCGATAAGTCGCGTATCGGGCGCGGGGCGAAACGATTGAATTTTGCTGATGTTCGCGATAATCGACTTTGAACAGCGCATAAACATTTGCTCGCCATAGCTTTTCTCGATTTCATAAAGCCTGCTTTTTATCTCATAGACCTCGTTTTCCGTGTAAGCGAAAACAAGCTCGCCCACCGCCTCGAAGTAGATTATATCGGACAAATTAAGCTGAAACGCGGCGTCTTCGATATATCCCGAAAGCATATTCCCCTTCATCAGCGCATATTCGCGGATATCGCGAAAATCCTCGCTCATCTCCACACATTCCAGCACAACGCGCTCGTCCTCAAATTTCGGAACATTTTTGACAAAAACGCGCATTTCCCTACCCCTTCCATTATAAATTCCCAAGCACAAAATTTCAATGACAAATTGGCAAGATGCGATTTTTCTTGACAAGCTGCACGAATTTTCCATATTTCTACTGTAATTTTATCACATTTTTCTGCTTTTTTCAACATATTTTCCCGATTTCTCCGACAACTTCCGACAAAATTCTCAAAAACGCCTTTACAAAATTTCAAAAATATCGTATAATCTAATAAAGGTGATTATGTGAAAGGGGCAACCTATGAAAAGAACAATTTTATCCGAGGAAAACCTTCGCCGCTGCAACAAGCTTCTGAGAAATACGCAGTGGTTTATGGCTTTCAGCATTTTCTTCACCGAAATAGTCACAAATCTTATGCTTTATTTTACGGGCGATGTCAGATACGGTCCCGAAAATGTTGCTTGGATGTTTTTGCGCTATCTTGTGATAACAACGATTGTCAATTTCAGCGCGCTGTTTCTGAGCAGGCTTGCGATAAGGCTGTTTAAGCTGGACGTATATAAGGAAAAATACGCGCTTATGGCGGGACTTTTGATTATTATGACCAACGTCAGCTATTCGCACTATGATTTCTTCATCGTCTTCTGCTCGTTTATCGCGCCGATAATAATTGCCTCGCTGTACGAAAGCAAGCGCTTTTACAACGCAGTAAGCGCGCTTTGCTTTGTGGGAATTGCGCCGGGGCTTATCGGAAAGCTGTTAAATCCGCTTTTTGGGATATCTGCGGTACCCGAAACGGTTTTGACCGTGCTGATAATCGCGTCGTTTTGCGTTCTTGGCGGGTTTATCACGAAATATCTATCCGAGCGCAGCGCGGCGCTTGCCGAGGCGATTGAGCAGACGGAAGCCGCAAACAGCTCAAAGAGCAATTTCCTCGCGAATATGAGCCACGAAATCCGCACGCCGATGAACGCGATTGTGGGAATGACGGAGCTTATTCTTCGCGAGCACGACATAAGCGAAACCGTTCAGGAAAACTGCTTCAACATACAAAACGCCGGCAGAAGCCTGCTGTCGATAATCAACGATATTCTCGATTTCTCCAAAATCGAATCGGGAAAAATGGAGCTTATCGAGGAGAATTTCAACATCGCTTCCACGCTCAACGATGTGATAAATATGGCGATTACGCGAAAGGGCGACAAAAAACTGGAGATTATCGTCCACGCGGACCCCGATATTCCTATGGGACTGGTCGGAGATGAAATCCGTATTCGTCAGGTTATCATAAATCTCGTGACAAACGCGATAAAATACACGCGCGAGGGCTGCGTTTCGATAAGAGTTTCGCAGACAAAGCACGACTATGGAATAAATCTCTCCGTTGCTGTTTCCGATACGGGAATAGGCATAACCGAGGTTGACTTGGAAAAGCTGTTTTCAAGCTTCGAGCAGGTTGATACAAAGAAAAACCGCTCCGTTGAGGGAACGGGACTCGGTCTTGCTATCTCGAAAAAGCTGATTACGCAGATGGGCGGCTTTATAAATGTCACAAGCGAATACGGAAAAGGCTCGGAGTTCAGGTTTGTTATTTCGCTGAAGGTGAGCGACCCGAAGCCGTTTGTGTCAATCGGAGACGCAGACAAAATTCACGCGGCGGGCTATATCGATTTCACAAAGTATTCTCACCCGAAAACCGCCGAGGAATATCGCCTTCTTATCCGCGAGCTGTCCGAAACGCTCCACACGGATATCAAGCTTTTTGAGACGTATGAAGACCTTAAGGAAGAAGCCGCGAGAACAAAGCTCACGCACATTTTCACGCCGCGCGAGCATTATATCGAGCACTCTGATTTTTATTTAAGTCACGCAAATAAGTCCGAGATTATCGTAATTCAGGACAGATTGAACGCGGTTGATTTGCCCAACAGCGTAAAATGTATGTACAAGCCGTTTTACATACTGTCGGTCGGCGCGATTTTCAACCACGAAAGCGTTGTGACAAATCTCGGCGAGCGCAGAAACTCGACAACCCGCTTTTCTGCGCCGAAAGCGCGCGTGC
>CAMEQX010000091.1 GCA_945933905.1 uncultured Clostridia bacterium | reverse complement strand
AATCCCTCAACGCAGCCGAAACTGAAGAGCCGAATATCTCGCGGCTCACGATTGTGGTTAAGGGCGATTTGAAGGTGCTCACGCAGATTAAAAACCAGCTTTTGAAGCTGTATGACGTTCACGAGGTGAGAATTCTCGAGGACGCCGTTACCCGCGAACACATTTTGATTAGAGCGGGGCGCTCCGAGGAGGACAGGCACAAAATCATCGAAATCGCCAACCTTTACCGCGCGAAGCCCGTTGATGTCGGCAAGGAATCGATTATGCTTGAGCTCACCGGCGAGCCCGCGAAAATCGACAGCTTCCTCGATTTGCTGAAGCCGTTCGGCATTATCAAGATGGTGCGCTCGGGAATTACCGCGCTTGAAAGAGACTGAATAAAACGAAAAGGCTGTACCACAAATACAGCCTTTGTTTTATTTCTTAGCGGTCTGAACGTTTTTCATCATCTTCTCAATCGTCGCGTTCATCGCTTTCAGTTCCTTCTCGCTTATCCCCTTCAAAATAACCTTTTCCGCCTTTGCAAGCGACGCCAGAACCTTTTCGTACATCTTCTTCCCTTTTTCCGTAAGTGAAACGTGGGTTTCGCGCTTGTCGCCGCCGTTTTTCGCGCGCTCTACAATGCCGTCGTGCTCCATATTCCGAAGCGTTATGCTAATCGTCGGCGGCTTCTGTCCCGTAATCTTCACCAGCTCCAGCTGCGTAAGACTTTCATTTTCCATCAGCGGATTTAACACATATCTGTACGAATATCTCATTCCGATACGCTCCATCTCCGCGCTGAGATATTCTCCGTACAGAAAACTTGCCTCGTTAAAAATTTGAAGAGTTCGGTTGCCTTCGTGAACAATAAAGTTATTGTTTGCAGCCTTCATTAAAACAATCCTTTCTGATAATTTCAGATTTTTCCATATTATAGAATATTATTTAATTTAATTATACCTTATTTTATCGATTTGTCAAGTAAATTTCGTTTAAAAAGGACGTCAAATGAGCATTTTTGTTTATTATCATCAATAATTTTATATGCTAACAATTTAATAAGCTGATATTTCATCTTGACAAACCGAAATAAATAGATTAAAATATACTTAATTGCCGATTTTATTACACTATTATGCAGTTTTTCGCGTGTAATGAAGATGTAATTTATTTTCATATTTGTGGTTAAAAAGACGAATAATCGATAAAGGTAGGTATTATTTGTATGCTGAAGGAAATTCTGTCGAAAAACGATTGTGCAAAATGCCGAATTTGCTGCGGATTTGTCGAAAGCGACAAGTGGGAAATCCCGCTGATTTTCCGCGAAAACAAGGACAAAATCGAGGAAAAGCTCGGAGTTGCGCTTGAAAAACGCGGCGAGGAGTTTGTTTTGCCGATGGAGTTTGACGGGGAAAAAGTCGTTTACTGTCCCGCGGTTTCCGAGAACGGCTGCACGCTCGGCGAGCTCAAGCCGCTGGACTGCGCGATATGGCCGTTTCGCGTGAATAAGCTCGGCGATTTTCGCGTGATAACCGTGTCTCCCGTCTGCGAAAGCGTGTCAAAGCTGCCGCTGAAAACGCTTTGCGAGTTCCTCGAAAAAGACAATTTCGCAGAAAAGCTCTTTGCCGCAGCGAAGGAGCACCCCGATATGATTAAGCCTTATCTTGACGGCTATCCTATTCTTGCGGTTGAAAAAAACTTTTAAAAATCCCCGCAAAAACCACACTTGTATAGCAAAAATTCTTGACAAAATATACGAAAAATGTTATAATTAGACATAAGTATGATTTGTTTTTATGAAAGGATTTTGAAATGAAAATTAAATGCGTTAAAGGCACGCGCGACTATCTTCCCGAGGAAGCGGAGCTGCGTGAAAATATTCAGAATACAATCTTCGAGATTTACAGAAAAAACGGGTTTTCCCGCATAATGACGCCCGCGGTTGAGGATATTGAAAACCTCGACAAGAGCGACGGCGGCGACAACCTCAACCTCATCTTCAAGATTTTGAAGCGCGGCGACAAGCTCACAAGCGCGCTTGAAAAGTGCGATATGGGACTCAGATACGACCTCACGCTCCCGCTCACGCGCTATTTCGCGGCAAATCGCCAGAACCTCACGATGCCCTTCAAGGCAATTCAGATGGACAAGGTTTATCGCGCGGAAAATCCGCAAAAAGGTCGCCTGCGCGAGTTTATGCAGTGCGATATCGACGTTATCGGCGACTCGTCGGCTCAGTGCGAAATCGAGCTGATTGCCGTCACCGCAAAGGCTCTGAAAGCGCTTGAAATAGGCGATTTCACCGTTCGCGTCAACGACAGAACCGTCCTCAACGCGCTGCTTTCGAGCTGCGGTTTCGCTGAGGAACAGCTTTCTTCCGTTTGCGTGAGCTTCGACAAGCTCGACAAAATCGGCGCGGAGGGAGTTGTCGCGGAGCTGCTTGAAAAGGGCTTCGATAAGGCGGCTGTCGATAAATTTGATGATGTTTTGAAGCAGCTCCCGCTTGATATCGACAAGGTTCGCGAGATTGTCGGCGAGGACGCAACCGCGCGGCTTTCCGGCATAATTTCGACAAGCAAGGAAATCGCCGGCGGGAAATACGGCGTGGAGTTCGATATATCGCTGGTTCGCGGTCAGGGGTACTACACGGGCACCGTTTTTGAGGTGCGCTCCGAGAATTTCGGAAGCTCGGTTGCGGGCGGCGGAAGATACGACAAGTTAATCGGGAAATTCATCGGCGAGGATATCCCCGCGTGCGGCTTCTCGATTGGCTTTGAGCGCATTTTCAGCATTCTTTCGGATATGAAGCGCAAGTCCTCGGCGAAGGAAAAAATCGCCGTGCTTTACGAGGAAAATTTCCTCGAGGCATACAAAAAAGCCGAGGAACTTCGCGAAAAATATGATGTTGCGCTCTTCAAAAAGCCCAAGAAAATGAAGAGCTTTCTGGACAGGCTTCAGGCGGGCGGCTACACGGGTTTTGCCTATGAAGACGGAAATATAAGGACTTTCTGAGTGTCGGAGGAAATTATGCAAAAGGCTTTAATTCTTTGCAAGGCGAGCTTTGACGGAAAAAACGTCGGCGGCGCGGGAATTGATACGGCTATTGCGCTTGCAAAGCTTGGTGTTTCGGCTGCGCTTGCCGCAAAAACCGAAGAAAAATATGAGGAGATTATCCGTATATTTTTTCAGAAAAGCGGCGTTGACGACAGCCTTATAACCTCGTTTGACGACAAGCATTTTGACGTATTTCCCGAGGATTTTGACGCGGTTTTCATCACGGGAGAGCTTGTTGCCGACAGCGAAAATTCATATAAATTCGTGAAAAGCTTGTGCGAAAAATGCAAGAAGCTTGAAATTCCCGTTGTTTTTGACCCGGGAAACTGCGGAAAAGAAAACGCAAAAATCATCAACGAAATCGCTGTAAGCGCGGAGGTTTTCGTGCCTTCGGCAGATGACGCGAAGCTGCTCTGCGGGCTGTCCGAGCCGCAGGAAATCGCGGATTATTACATCTCGCTCGGCGCAAACAAAATTGTCATCACGCTTGGAAAACAAGGCGCGTTCTTCAAAAGTCACGTTGAAAGCGGCGAAGCGCCGACCTTCAGAGCGGACAAGGTTGTCGATGTGACGGGCGCGGGCGACGCTTTTGCCGCGGGGCTTATCAGCGGAATTATCGAGAAAATCCCGCTCGGAGAGGCAGTTGTTCGGGCGAACGCGTGCGGCTGCTGTGCAATTCAGCGCGAGGGCTTCAGCTTCCCCTCAATGCAGGAGCTGCGCGAATATATGCTCACGCACCGCTTTGTTGTTGAAGGCTGCAAGGACTACTGATATGACGCTTTATGTAACCGACCTTGACGGAACGTTCCTCAAAAACAACGCGACCGTTTCCGATTTTTCAATAGGCACGCTGAATTCGCTCATCGAAAACGGCGTGCTTTTCACCTATGCGACCGCGCGCTCCTTTTCAAGCGCCGCGCCGCTTCTGAAAAAGCTAAATCTTGAACTCCCCGCTGTGATTTTCAACGGGGTTTTCGTGATAAATCCCAAAACCGGCGAGCGTCTTATCGAAAATGTTTTCACAAAAAAATCGCTGAAAATCGCAAAGAAATTTATGCGGGAAAACAGCGTTGCGCCGCTTGTTTATTCGTACATAAACGGCGAGGAAAAGGTTTCGTTTCTCGAGGAGAAAATCGACTGCGTAAGGTGCTATCTAGACTCGCGAAAGGGCGACAAACGTATGCGCGCCGTCAAAAACTACGACGAGCTGTTTGAGGGGGAGATTTTCTATCTCACGGTTTTGAATGCGGATAATGTCGGGCTGTTTGACGAGATTTTTACAGCGGAAAACGGCTTTTCGCACAACTTTCAGGTTGACACCTACGATGACACAACCTGGTATGAAATCTATGACAAAAATGCGGGAAAAGCGGCTGCGGTTCGGCAGGTTAAGGCGCTTTTGAACGCGGACAAACTTGTCTGCTTCGGCGACAACAAAAACGATATCGAAATGCTCAAAGCGGCGGATTTGGGCGTTGCCGTGGGGAATTCCTTCGAGGAGCTGAAAAAAGTCGCCGATATTATTATCGAGGAAAACGAAAAGGACGCGGTTGCTAAATTCATCGAGCGGCGCGAAAACGCCACAACAGACCGCTTCAAAAAAGCCGTGGATTTGGCGCGAAACCGCATTAAAACTACTGTCGGCACGCAAAACGAAAAGATAATTCACGCGGCTTTGAAAAACTATTTCGCGCCGTTTTCCGATGAACAGGAGGTCAAAATCGGGAGCTTTTTCGCAGACGCCGTGAACGAAAACGGCATCTTCGAGATACAGACAAAACAGCTCTACAAGCTGCGCGAGAAGCTGGCGGTGTTCCTTGAAAGCACGCGCGTAAATCTCGTTCACCCGTTTATCTGCGAGAGCAAAACACTGTTTATAAACGGCGAGGGCGAAATTGTCAAGCGCGAAAAACCGCGGAAAAACTCGTCTTGGCTGAAAATTTTCGAGGAGCTTTATTCGATAAGAAATTTTCTTAGAAATGACAATCTGAAAATCATTATCGTAAAGCTGAAGGCTGAAAAAATCGTAAGCTTTGACGGCGGGGAAATTCCCGATTTGCGAAACAAAAACGTGCGGAAAAAGTGCAAAATCGAGAAAATTCCCACTGAAATTGTCGAGGAAATTCGGTTTGAAAAGGCGGAGGATTTCAGGCGTCTGCTTCCCGAAAAACTCCCCGAAAACTTCACGAAAAAGGAATTCTGCAAGGCGGCGGGCGAGGCAAATTCTTCGCTTCGGCTTGAGGTTTTGCGGGAAATCGGAATTGTAAAAGCGGTTGGTAAACGCAAAAACGCGTTTGTTTACACGATAGAGAAAGGATGATTTTGTGGTTAGCATTATTGCAAACGGAGCGCAATTTGATGTTTCGGGAACGGTCAGAGAGAGAATTTTTGAGCTTCTTTCAAGCGAAAGCGATGAAAAAAATATCGTTTTCATAGTGCCCGACCAGTTTGAATTTGAAACCGAAAAGCTGATTTACAGAGAGCTTCTCAGCAGAGGTCTGCTTACGAGGTCCGGCGAAATTCATATCGAAACCTTCTCGAAGCTCTCGCGAAAAATCCTCAAGGAAAACGGCGAAAAACGAATTCGCGCTGACGAAACCATCAAGAATATCATAATGCACAAGGCTGTCCGCGACCAGAAAAGCGCGCTCACTTCGCTCAACCGTCAGGCTGACAAGGCGGGCTTTTGCAGGAAAATGCTATCAACGGTTTCTATGCTGAATACAGCGGGATTTGTTGCGTCAAAGCTTGATGAAAGCGAAATCCGCAGCAGTCTTGAGAAAAACGAAGCCTTGAAAAATCACCGTCCTTTTGTGGAAAAGCTGCTTGATGTTTCTAAAATTCAGACAAGCTACGAGGGCTTGATGGGACGCTATATCGACGACGCCGAGGCGATTGACACT
>CAMEQX010000090.1 GCA_945933905.1 uncultured Clostridia bacterium | reverse complement strand
GGAGTTCAGACGTGTGCTCTTCCGATCTATTGTCCGCAAAGGCGGTTGTTTCCGCGCCCTTCAGGACAAGCGTTTTCAGCTCCTCGTCCGAGAACGATTTCTGATATCTTCCGAGAACCTTCGCCACGCCGTCCTCGTTCTTATAATAGGTAATCGTAAGTCCGTTTTCTATGCTGAACAGCGCCGCGTTGTCACCCGAAACGATGCCGTTTGTTTTCGTGAGCTTAACGGCGGCGGGCTCGGCGGGATTTGCGCAGTTAAATGCCGAGAAGAAGCCGTCCTTGTTGCCGACAAGCAGATTTTTGTCGATGATTTTCAGCTTTTCGGCGTTCTCCGCGAAGTTTGAAAGCGCGCATTTCGCCGCAAAGGTTGAGTTTCTGATATTCGCGTTTTCGCCCTCAAGCGTAACAGCAAAGCCCTCTCCGAACGCAGCAGCGATGATTTTCTCGCATTTTTTTGATGAAAGCTCCGCCTTGAAATCAATCAGCACGCCATATTCGCTTTCCTCGGTTTTGCCGTTGAGAGCGGCTCTGAAATCGGCGCTCGCAGAAACAGGGTTTCCGAGAACAGCCTTTGCCGCGGTGTTTTCGCCGCTTTCAAGGGTGTATTCCGCGCAGACCGCGAAAGAACAGCCGTCCGTGCCGCTTAAAGCAATATTTTCATAGGTGAGCGGGGCTTTCTCGCCCTTGCCCAAACGCGGGAGAAAAACATCTGTGTCGCTTGCCGAGAAGCTTCTCGAATAAACGGGAACATAAACCGAACCAAGCGCGATTTTCCCGTCCTCAAGCGAGAAATCCGTGAGAACGCCGTCCTGACGCACGGTAAAGAGCGTGGTGCCGTCCTTGATTTTCATATAGCCGCATTCTTTCTCGCCCTTATCGTTTTTGTCGCCCGAGAACACGCAGTAAAGCTCGTCATTCTGCCAGAACGACGTGACGATTTTGGTTTTATTCGGGGGAATGATATATTTCGCGGCGTTGAGCATTGTGCCGTTGAAGCTCTCGGTGGAAACGCTCTCGCTTGTTATCGTGTAAACGTTTTTGTCATCGGAAAAGCTTGTCGTGCCGTTTTTGTTTATCAGCAAATCGCCGAAAATCTCGCAGGTATCGGTGAATTCGCAGATTGTCTCTCCGCCCATATTTTTCGCGGTGTAGGAATTGTAAATCTCCGAGAAGATATCGTCGTTGCCCTCGGCGAAAAAGATTTCGGGAGATTTTTTTGAAAAGGTTCCCGCCGCCACGGAAAGCACGGTGAGCGCCGCCGCTCCTACCGCTCCCGCAACAAGCGCTTTTATGTGATATTTTTTCGGAGTTCGGCGGATTTGCTTTGTGCGCTCGTCCTCGTCATACTCCTCGTCTTCGTCGTAATCCTCGTATTCTTCATCATCGGGCTCGTCTTCCTCAACGGGCTCTGCTTTTCTCACGGGAATGTTCTTGGGTTTCCTGAAAAGCGTCTGGTCGATATGAACCAGCGACGAAGTGTCCTCAAAATTCTCGTCCTCGTAATCCTCATCGGCGCTGATTTCGGCTTCCTCATCGCCCATATCGTCGATTTCTTCCTCATTGCCGTCCTCATCACCGATATCATCGTTTTGGGGAGCGGGGGTTTGGGGAGCGGATTTTTGCATTCCCGCGAGAATTTTCGTCACGGAAAGCGTTCCCGTGGGCAAAGCGCCAACGCTCTTCGCGACAGGCTCCTCGTCTTCATCGGAATAATCATCATCGGCTTCCGGCGCGGAATTCTGCGCTTCCTCGCGCTCGGCTTGCTTATTTTCCTTGATTTTATCGAAAATCTTCGAGAAATCCGAGGTTAAGCCGCCGACATTTCGCGCGGACTGCTCGGGTTCTTCGTCATAAGCGATTTCCGCCTGTTCAATCGAAGGCGCTTCGGGCTCTTCGGGAGCGATTTCGGGGAGCTTTTCGGGCTCGTCCTCGTCATCGCCGTGATAGGACATCTCCCGCTCAAGCAGCCTCACCTGTTCAAGAACCTCGGCAAGCGACGGCTCGTCAAAATCCTCGTCGTCATCATCTGCCGCGTTTTCCTCGGGAACAGTCTCGATTTCCTCCACGGGAATTTGCTCGGGATTTTCCTCGGTTTCCTCGTCAATCTCGTCAGCCGTCTCGGATGTTTTTTCAAGGCGGATTGTGAGCGTCTGCTCCCAGATTTGCCGCGCCGTGTAGAGCATAATCGTGTAGTCCTGCGCGGTAAGCCCCGAGCTTTCAAGCGTGAGGATAAGGTTTTGCAAATTCATCGCGGGATTTCGCTTTACCTTTTCAACGCACTCCTTCGGCGCGTCACACGCTTCAAGCAAATACTGGAAATCCGCCGAGCCTATTCCGAGCGCTCTCAGACGGTTGAGGAACGTGAACGCGTCAAGCTCGGGCAATTCCGCCGAATCGTCCATAAGATATTCGATTATATTCTGCGGAATGACGTTTTCGGGCACAACCTTCCGCCGCATTTCCGCGCGCATTTCCTCACAAATCATTTTCTCACTCCTGATTTTCCCCGTTAATCTTCTATTCCAAGCGTTTCCTTCGCTTTGTTAATTCTTTTTCTCACGCCGCCTACGGTCATTCCCGCAAATGCGGCGGTTTCCTCAAGCGAAAACCTCCCGCCGACGTGCATAACTATAAGCAGCCTTTCGATATCCGGCAGCGTAAAAAGCATTTTTTTGAGCGCGGGCTGTTTGCCTTTGAGCTCGCTGTCCGAGTATTCCTTGAAGAACATCTTAATCCTCGCGCAGAGCGTTCTCATCATAAACACGCGAAACTGCGCTTCCGTCCTCAGTCTTGCCGCGGAGTTGAACCCATCGCGTGCCGCTCCCGTCACCGCTTCGATTGCGTCGTCGTCGTTTTTGAGCGAGTAGAACGCGGTGTAATACATATCGCGGTAAACGCTCTCGTACAGTTTTGAGAAAGCCTTTGCGTCACCGTTCGCGGACATTGAAATAAGCTGCTTATACTCTCTTTTATCCATAAAAACCTCGGTTATTCTTCGCTGTTTACAATCGAAATTCCAAGCTCCGCGAGCTGCTCCTCGGAAACGGTTCCGGGTGCTTCGCTCATAAGCTCGGACGCGTTCTGAACCTTCGGGAACGCGATTACATCACGCAGGCTGTCGCACCCGCACATCAGCATCGCGAGTCTGTCCAAGCCAATTCCCGCGCCGCCGTGAGGAGGAGCCGCGTACTTGTAAGCGTCCACGAGGAAGCCGAATTTCAGTTGAATTTCCTCGTCCGTCATTCCGAGCATCTCGAACATTTTCTGCTGAAGCTCGGGGTTGTTTATTCTGATAGAGCCCGAAAGCAGCTCCACGCCGTTCAGCACAAGGTCATAGCACTTCGCGCGGACGCGTCCCTTGTCGCTGTCGAGATACTGAATATGCTCCTCAATCGGCATTGTGAAGGGGTGGTGCATAGCCGCCCATTCGCCCTTTTCCTCGTCAAATTCAAAGAACGGGAACTCGGTTATCCACACGAAATTCCACTTTTCCGGAATAATGTCAAGCTGCTTTGCCACTTTCAAGCGGAGCGCGCCCAGCGTCGGGAGCACAACCTTGTCCTTGTCCGCGACAATAAGCGCCGCGTCGCCCTTTTCGCAGCCGAGCGCCGCGAGGATTTTCTCAAGCTCGCCCTCTTTCATAAACTTTCCGAAAGAGCAGGCGGGCGCGTCCTCAACCCAGCGAACGTAAGCAAGTCCCTTTGCACCGATACCCTTGACAAACTCGGTGAGCTTGTCCATTTCTTTGCGGGAGAGCTTCTCCGCGCCGTTTTTCGCCACGATACCGCGAACCGAGCCGCCATTTTCCAGCGCGCTCTTGAACACAACAAAATCGCTGTCCTTAACGGTTTCCGAAAGGTCGGTGATTTCCATTTCAAAGCGCGTGTCGGGCTTATCCGAGCCGTATCTGTTCATCGCCTCGTCAAAGGTCAGACGAGGAAGCGGCGTTTCGATATCAACGTTCAGGATTTCCTTGTAAAGCCGCTTTATAAAGCCTTCCAAGCACTCGAGAATATCGTCCGTGTCAACAAAAGACATCTCAAGGTCAATCTGCGTGAACTCGGGCTGTCTGTCGGCGCGAAGGTCTTCATCACGGAAGCAGCGCGCAAGCTGAATGTAGCGGTCAAAGCCCGAAATCATCAAAAGCTGCTTGTACATCTGCGGCGACTGCGGAAGCGCGTAGAATTTGCCGTTGTGGATACGCGAAGGCACGATATAGTCGCGCGCGCCCTCGGGCGTTGACTTAATCATCATCGGCGTTTCGATTTCAAGGAAGCCGTTCTCGTAGAAATAGTCGCGCGCGCACTTTGCGATTTTGTGGCGCATAATCAGGTTGTCCTGAAGCGGCTTTCTTCTGAGGTCAAGATAGCGGTATTTCAGACGAAGCTCCTCGTTTGTCTTGGAGTTGTTCACGATTTCAAAGGGCGGCGTCTGCGCTTTCGAGAGAATACGCAGCTCCGTCGGCAAAATCTCGACATTTCCCGTCTTAATCTCGCTGTTCACGCTTTCACGCGCGCGGACAATTCCCTTAACCATAAGCACGTCCTCGGAGCGCACGGACTCTGCCTTCTCGAAAATGCTTTTTTCGGTTGTTTCATCAAAGGTGAGCTGGACGATACCGGTTCTGTCGCGCAGGTCGATGAAGATAATTCCGCCCTTATCGCGAACACGCGCAACCCAGCCGCCGACGGTGACTTCGCCCGCCTCCAGCGTGACTTCATTACAGTAACAGGTTCTTTTTAAGCCTTTCATTGTATCCATAATCTATACCTCTTTTAATATCCTTTTCGGAGATTTTTTACATATCAAGTTATTATAACATTTTTTCACGAATTTTTCAAGGGGATAAAGTAAAAAAATAGGTGAAAATGACGATTGCCCCATTGACAAAATAAAAATCGTGTGCTATAATCAAAATAGGATTTATCCTAATAAAAAAACAATTCATTCAGGAGGATTTATTATGAAATCACTTTGGAGAAAAATAGGCTTTATTTTGGCGTGGGTTGTTCTTGTTCTCGGTACTGTCGGAGCTATCGTAGGCGCAGCGCTTGCGAAGAATTTCGTGACATTCTGCAGCATTTTTATGCCCGCGCTGTTCTATTTCACAATTCTTATGGTTTACCTCGAGCATTCCAACAACGTTGAGATGCGTATGGACCAGACCTACCGCAAGCAGAACAATCTTCCTCAGCTTTCTGAGAACGCTTACACAAATCTGCCCATTTCTTCCACACCCACAAATCCCTATCAGCAGCCCGTTCAGCCTCAGTATCAGCAGCCTGTTCAGCCGCAGTACCAGCAGCCTGCTCCTGCGCCCGTTCCGCAGCCTGCTCCCGCTCCTGTTGCTCAGCCCGTTGCCGAGGCTCAGCCGTGGATTTGCACAAACTGCGGTACCTCGAACAACGCGTCCGCAAACTTCTGCAAGGGCTGCGGAAACAAGAAGGGCTAATCTACATATCGGAAAAATCCTCGTTTTCGGGAATATAGGTGAATAAAAACCGCAAAGTCCGAAATGACCGCAAAAGGTTGTTTCGGACTTTTTATGCGGCAGCACAATTATTATAGTATAAAAAAGACGCCTTTCATTGAAAAGCGTCCTTTTTGTTTACTCCAGCTCAAACGCGCCCGTGTAAAGCCGATAATACTGTCCCTTTTCGGCAATCAGCTTTTCGTGCGAACCGCGCTCGATAATTCTTCCGTGGTCGAGAACCATAATCACATCGGAATTCTTGACCGTTGACAATCTGTGCGCGATAACAAACACCGTTCTTCCCTTCATCAGCGCGTCCATTCCCTTTTGAACGATAGCCTCCGTTCTCGTATCAATCGAGCTTGTCGCTTCGTCCAAAATCATCACGGGCGGGTCGGCAACCGCCGCTCTCGCAATCGAAATCAGCTGCCGCTGTCCCTGAGAAAGCCCGCTTCCGTCGCCCTTCAGCACCGTGTTGTAGCCGTCCGACAGCATTCTGATAAATCCGTCCGCATTCGCCAGCTTCGCCGCCGCAATGCACTCCTCATCGGTAGCGTCCGG
>CAMEQX010000089.1 GCA_945933905.1 uncultured Clostridia bacterium | reverse complement strand
CTCACTTTCTCTGTGGGTATTATTGGCATTTACACGGTTGGTTATTCAGACTCTCAAAATCCAAGCCCGACACGCTCATTGTACCGTATGTATCATATCCATAGCTTTGCAGATAATGCTCTCCGCCGAGTATGTTTTCTATTTCGTTTCTGCTCATACCAACACGGATTTTGTCAATACTTCCAAAGCCGGACGTAATCGGTATTCTGCTACTTGTGATTTCCACCATGCGAATTTCCCCATCGTATGTTCCGACCAACGAATACAAAACAACATCGTCATCGGCTTGGAACATCACATCATAAGAAGCTTCATCTTGAGCTATTGCATAGTCACTTGGATAATGTCCGCAAACTTCGGCTGCTTCACTTACCGTAAGTCCCAGCAGATCGGTTGCTGCGTAATCACTCCGAACATTCCGAACGGAACTGCTGCTTTCGTTGCTTTGAGAGGGCGTGTAATAATCGCTTACAAACTCTTGATAAATCTGATTTGAGGTATCTCCTTCGATTTCATCTGTGTGGAATTGAATAAAATAATAGTTATTCCCCTCATGCAGTTTGAGAGTAATACTCTTATGTGATGTATCAAACGGTTCATCGTATCGTAGCTCGCCGCCACCCCACTGGGAATCTGTAAAATAAATTCGTAGATAATATTTTACTCCCGTCTGAAACGGAACATCGGTTGTAAACGGAATTGTCATAGTTTTGTTTTCTTTGTCAACCACTATTGAAGACTCGTCCAAATCTGCCGTAGGAACTGTTAAAACGGGTTTTATCACGGAAGATTCGGACGATTCTGAAGATGATTCAAAGGACGATTCCGAACTTTGAATTGCTTCCGATTGAGAACTTTTCGTACTCTCGGAAAAACTTTCAGACACGCTTTCAACTCTGCTTTCAGCCGATGTTGTTTCTGACTGAGAAATGGTTTCCGTCCCCTTTGCACATCCTGTCAAAAGAACTGCGCAGAACAGCACAATAAAAAAATTTCTGGGTTTCATAATATACCTCCAAATAATGTTTTTGTATTCAAGAATATTATAGCACACTCAAACATTTTTTGGTATACAGGGTGCTTACAAACCGAAATTTTTCCTATTGAACAATCCGTTGCAAAATAGTTGTTCACAAGAAGCGCTGGGGTTATGCCCTCATGAAATGAATTATCCTTAAAGAGTTCCACCTAATGCTTTTTCAAACTCCGACACTTTACGGGCAAGCGCTTCCCTTGCAGGCTTTAGCGTATCGGAAAGACATCTGTTGATAAGATCTTTTAAATTACAATCAATCGATGATGAAATGCCGTCCAAGATATGTTCTGCAAGCGTTTCACAAACCTCGCGCAGATTGTAATTGTACATTGTAATATACTTTTTCCCAGTATATATTTCTCTGTCATCCCAGTTAACAAAAGTCTGATACCAATCTAATTTTTCAACATAATCAAGCATTTCGCCTGTAACCTGGCCGCCATATCTTCCCATTTCCTTGAGTTCAGAAATATATATTGACCGATCGAAAGAATCTCCCCTTCTCCCCCACATAGGCTCTATATCAAATTTCGTGAAATCTTCGGGAAGCTTTACCTTGCCATTTGAAAACTCGATTGCTGCAGCGGCAAGTTCCTGAAGTATTGTTTCAATTGCCTTGTAATTATCATAATAATAATTGCCGTTTTCCTTTTCATATACACAAAACTTACGCATTTTAGAGGACGCATATCTCTGTATTACATCATTGGCAATTGTATCGCGCTGAGAATACATAATTCTGTTAAACTCTCTCAAGCCCTCTCGTTCAGCTTTGTCGGAGTTTTTATAATCATATCCGCTCCTCGAATAAGGGATTTCGATAGGAAATTCACTCCTATTAAATCTTTCATACTGAGGTTCGGAGAATTTATAGCCGCCAAGCTTGTTCTGCGCATAATCAAGCAGTTCTTTCTTTGATTTGAATTTGCCTGTGTTGCTTTCATTAAGTACAATTGCGCCAACAGGACAATTTTTGATTACATCTTCAAGTGATTTTGCCTGCTCGCTTGTGAGAACCGATACAGCCGGTTCAACGGTGCCGTCGGGCAATTCTCTGATAAGGTCGGTCATTACGGCACATTCACCGCATTTGATACATTTTTCGCTGATGGTAAGTTTTTTCATAACATTCTCTCCTTTTATTTCGTCAAATTTTGCTTATTGCGTTCTGCATTTGCTCATATACCTTTTCGCCCGAAACAAGCACATTCATAGCCTCTGCGCTTACCTCGTCCTTTTCATTAAGAATAGGCTGATCAATAATAGTTTTTATTGTCTGCGCAAGCGATATTGTGCACCTGAACATTTCCAGCTTGTCATCAGAATAACAATTTCTGTTATATCCCGTTTCACTGATAACTTCATTGCTTTTGGCAATAGCTGTGCGAAACAGCATATTCAGCTTTGTAAGCAGAGCGGACATTCTGTTCAGTTTTTCGGTAAGCTCTCGAAGTGCCGTAACCTCTAAATCACATTGAGAGACAACCACATTTGCCGCTTTCTTGTTTGCCTGGGCAGTTGCAAGAGCTTGCTGAGCCTCTTGCTTGTCCCATTCCCTCATTCCGCCAAAAAATCCGCCAAATAAAGCGCCTTTCAGAAACGCCTTTGCTTCCTGTCCGCTCGTAAGCTGAAATGCCGGAGCACACGAAACTCCCCTGTGATTTTCATATATTTCAGGCGGCAAGTTCAGCGTCATAAGTTCGCTTATTCCATCGCTTTGTTTGAATTCTATTCTTGAAATCTTATCGTAAACATCGATAAAATCAGCGAATGATGTGTTAATTATTCCGAGCTTTCTGTCCCGGAGCTTTACAACAGCCGCCTGAAATGTTGCGTTGGTTTTTTCAACCTCTGCCAAAGCCTCAGCTTTCATTTTGGACGCTTTGCAGTTTGTATCAAATGCCTGAGTATTGATTTTATCAGCAGGAAAAAGTACATCAAGAAAATCCATATCTTTACCTTTCTCTTAAAGTATTATGCAGAAATCATCTGAACGGAAAGCTTTTTTAAAATCCTCGCTGTTCTTGTATTGAAGCTCTGCGCCAAAATATTCCGTAATCATAGCAAGTCCCGAAGTAAACTCATCGGGATTATCGGAAAACAATCCCTTTTCCATCGCGGAGAATGCTCCCTCCATAGTCTGCTCCCAAAGACGGCGGTCTTGCTCAATAAGATAACCGAGACGCTGGCTTTCTTCATCAATCGCACGCAAAGCAGCTTTCTCCACAGACGAGAGATAATCCAGCTTTTTCTGCGTAAGCTTGCCTTCTTCTTTGACTCTTTGAATCCAACCGTACACAGCACCGCAGACCTCGGACGCTATCATACCTCCAATCATTGCTCCCAACGGTCCAAGGAGTGCTCCCGCAACAGTACCTACGGCTTGCCCTATCAGACGCGCGCCTGATTCGCCGACATTGCTCCAGAACTGCTTGCTTGTGATTTCACCGTTTATCAGCAGAATTGCGTTTTTGCCGACAATCTTTCCAACTACAACAGCCGTATAAACCGCCTGTGCATAAGGCACAAGATTTAGCTTTCTTATTGCAAAATCAACTCCTGTGCTGATTATCTTGTTTTCAACGCTTGCTTTGACGCTCTGACCAACACCGTTTACGACATAAGTCCCCGCTTCTGCTGCATTCATTTTTCCCGAAGCGACAGCAACTATTGCTGTGGTACTGTTTCGTATAACGTCCATTGTTATACCGGCTGCTTCCATTGCAGCTTCACCGCTGTTCTCGATTGAGCGTCCTGCGGCTTTGACGGTTTCTGCTAATCCCTTTTCGTTTACAGATTTTAGTATATTTTTGGTTGTAAGTTTAGCAGCTTCAATACCTATTGCCGTTTCGGAACTAACCTGATTCATAACCATTTTAATTTTTCCGACGACAGGAATATCGGCATTTTTTATGTATTCAAAATTTGTTTTCTCGCCTTTTTGCCTGTTGACAGTTGAAGCGATGACCTGATAATTTGCGTCGATATTTCCGATTTTCTTTAAATCAGTTGTATCCAGAGACTCATTTGATGAATACTGTTTATGTATCTTGGCAAGCGGAGTAACGTGGTCAACATCAGAGCTATGCTGAGTTGCGTGATTTGGTCCGTATTTGTTTGCAGCGGCTTTAGATTCCTTGTGAAGCGTTTTGCCTGTATACGGATCTTCGACTGTCTTTTTTTCTCCGAAATGATGTTCCTTGAATCGCTGCCGTTTTGGAATATCATCAATTGCGCTGCGGTCATATTTGGATTTTTCGATTTCGCTCATATTTTTCACCTGCCATTCTTGATATTTCCACTAATAATATTATACCACTTTCCTAATCAAATTTGGTAAGCACGTAGCTAAATAATATGCTTTCTTTTGAGAAAAACGAACTTTTTGAATAAATTCATAATAGATTTATAATATAAGTGAAACACTCAAAAAAACAATGACACATAAGGCAACTTGTGTTATAATAGGAGTAACCACATAACCACAAACAGGAGAAGCAATATATGTCATTACACTCATTTTACCACAGAAGAGAGGAAGTTGTCAAGAGATTTTAATCCCAAGGGTTTAGCACTCTGGCAATTGCCCGAATGCTTAATCGGTCGCCGTCTTCGGTGAGCCGAGAATTCCGCAGGAACAGTTATGCTAACGGTACATACGCCGCTCATCATGCAGATAAGCTTTACCGAAAACGACAAAAAAACTGCGGTAGGAAACCAAAGCTCAAAAGTGGAACGGCTCGTGATTATGTGCTTGAAAAAATGGCTTTAAGGTGGTCACCCGAGCAGACTGCTGGTCGGACAAAGCGTGACAAAGAACCGGTTAGCATCTCTTTCCCAACAATTTACCACGCAATCGACACGAGAATTTTGTCGCCTCAGCTAAAGAAAATTATTCGCTTCACACCGAAACACAAAAGGTGCAAAACCGAGGACAAACGCGGCAAAATACCCATACCACGCCAATAAGCGAGCGCCCGGCAGGTGCGGGAAACCGTACCATTCCCGATGTTCTTAAGAAAAGCTTTACCGTGGACAACGGCAAAGAATTTACTACTCATCAGGAACTTGCCGAATCAACGGGAATGAAGGCGTATTTGTGCGAGCCTTATTCACCGTGGCAGCGTAGTACAAACAGAAATACCAACGGTCTGCTGCGGCAATTTTCCCGAAAGGCTCTTACTTTTCCGACATTTCAGATGATGATTTACAAAACATTGTCGTGTTGATAAACAACCGTCCGAGGAAACGCTTAAATTACCTTACTCTCTTCGAGGTGCTCAAAAAATTTTCTCGTAACTGTGTTGAAATTGTATTGGCAATCTATCATCAAATAATGTTGTTAACTTCAAAACAATGTATGTCATTCTTCTGTACAAAAAACGTTCGTTTATCGGACGATAAAGTATCCCCCGAAATCTGTGTGATTTCGGGGGGAATTTTTGTTCGGAAAGGCGTTCGGAAATCTATGTTCGGGAAAGGGGCGTTTTGCGGATAAAAGCCAAATCTGTCCAACTGAACATGAAAGGTCATTTTCTTTATAGAAATACTATACAAATCCCGAAATCTATGATATAATAAAACAAATAGAATTCGCAAACAAGGAGAAACCTATGCCTTTTGAAATAGTAAGAAACGATATTGTAAATATGCAGGTTGACGCGGTTGTAAATACCGCAAATCCCGAGCCTGTAATCGGCACGGGCGTTGACAGCGCGATACATAAGAAAGCCGGACGCGAGCTGCTTGCGGCTCGGAAGAAAATCGGCTGTATCGATTTCGGTGACGCTGCTATCACGCCGGGATTTGGTTTAAACGCAAAATTTGTTATCCATACGGTTGGTCCAATCTGGGTGGACGGAAATCATCAAGAGGAGCGGATTATGTCCTCGTGTTATCGGAAGTCGCTTGCGCTTGCAAAAGAAAACGGCTGCGAGTCGATTGCGTTTCCGCTGATTGCCACGGGCAATTATGGCTTTCCAAAGCCGCTTGCGCTGCAAATTGCCGTTCGTGAAATCAGCGCGTTTCTTCTCGAAAA
>CAMEQX010000088.1 GCA_945933905.1 uncultured Clostridia bacterium | reverse complement strand
CTCCTCGGGAACAATCTCCGAAAGCTCACGGCACAGCTTTTCAAGCCGCGCAAGCTTTTGCTCAAGCGCTTCTCCGCAGAGATATTTTCTCGCTTCCTCAAAAACCTCAAATCCGCCGAAAAGACTCGGGAGCATTTTCAGCGCCTCGGTTGACTTGTTTTCAACACCTTCAAGAAGGCAATCAAGCGCAGGAAGATTTTTGTTCTCGATGATTTGCCGAAGATTATCAATCTGTTCTTCATCGGAGAAATCCGATTGTGAAAGCAGCTCGCTGAAAATGCCGCTGTCGCCGATTTCAAGGCGAAAATCCTCGTTGCACTCACGAAGCGATTTTGCCGCAAGAAACAGAGCCTCGTAGTCCGAGTCCTCGTTTTCGCCGCCGATTATCTCAATTCCGCTCTGCTCAAACTCGTCGTCACGACCGCTGTCCTTCGGATTTACCATAAAAATGCTCTGATTGTAGAACAGCTTCAGCGGGAGCTCTTCATCGCGAAGTCTTGTCGAACAAAGTCTTGCAATCGGCATTGTCGTGTCGGGACGAAGCACCATAAGTCTGTTTTTCCCGTCAACAAGCTTGTACATCGTTTCGGGAGAAAAATGCCGCGTTTTCCCGTTAAAAACATCATAAAATTCAATTCCCGGCGTAATCACCTCGGAATAACCGTAGCTCTCGAAAATTCCCGTAATTCTCTCCTCAAGCAAGCGCTTTGCGGCACATTCCTCAAAGAGCAAATCCCGTGTACCCTCGGGGGTAAGCAAATCGTTTCTTCTCATTATCTCGTTCCCTTTCGCTTTAGCGTGATAATGTGCTATTATGTTATCACATCACTATAATATAATAGCACATTATATATATTTTGTCAAGCAAAGAAATATTTTTCGACAAAATCACCTAAAATTTTAAACAATGTTGAATTTACATATCAAAAAGCGTAAACTGAGCGGACTGCTGGAAGCCGTTGAACACGCCCATTTCTTTCAGCTTTTCGATAACCGTGCTGTTTACGCCGCTCATCGACTGAATTTCGTCAATACTCAAGGAATCGTTGCTGTCGATAACCTCCTTGAGCTTAATCGCCGCAGTTTCTCCGCAGCCCGAAACCGCCATAAACGGCATTCTGAGGTTCCCTTCCTCGACAACATAGGTGACTGCATTCGACTTTTTCGCGTCAACAGGCAAAGCGTCAATTCCGCGCGCCATCATCTCATAGACCAGCAGCAGCGCGTCAAGTGTGCCCTCCTCTTTCGCAGTGGGCTTGGGATTATTGCGAATTTCCTCTATTCTCGCCTTAACCGCAGATTTGCCCTTGAGTATAACCTCAAGCTCCATATTTTCCGTGTGCTTTGTGAGCGTTGCCGCGTAAAACTCAGCGGGCTTGTGGATTTTGAACCACGCAAGCTTTACCGCCGCCGTTACATAAGCCGCCGCGTGCGCTTTCGGGAACATATACTTGATTTTCTTACAGCTCTCAACGTACCATTCGGGAACGTTGTTCTCCTCAAACGCCTTGTAAATATCCTCGTTGAACAGCTTTTTCGCGTTGCCCTTACGAGTGATTTCCATTATCTTGAACGCAAGCCCCGGCTCAACGCCCTTGTGCATAAGGTAAACCATTATGCTGTCGCGCGTTCCGATAACGTCGGAAATCGTACAGGTTCCGTTTTTAATCAAATCCTGCGCGTTGCCAAGCCAAACGTCCGTTCCGTGTGAAAGTCCCGAAATCTGCAATAAATCCGAGAAATTCTTCGGCTGCGCGTCCTGAAGCATCTGCATAGCAAAGCTCGTTCCAAACTCGGGTATTCCGAAGGTACCGCTCTTGACGCCGATATCCTCTTGCAGTTTGAGCGGGTCGGTTGACACGAAAAGATTGTAAACCAACGGGTCGGAGGTCGGAACATCGGCGATTTTCATTCCCGTCATATCCTCGAGATGCTTGTAGAGCGTCGGAACATCGTGTCCCAGCTCGTCAAGCTTCAAAATCGTGTCGTGAAGCGCGTGGAAGTCGAAGTGCGTTGTTATCATATCGCTCTCGGTTTTGTCGGCGGGGTGCTGAACGGGCGTGAAATCATAGACTTCATAATCATTCGGCACAACAACCATTCCTCCGGGGTGCTGAGAGGTGGTTCTCTTAACTCCGGTGCAGCCGATTGTCAAGCGCTCGATTTCGGCGTTATTTAGCGAAAATCCGTGCTCCTCGCAATACTTTTTGACATATCCGAACGCGGTTTTTTCCTTGACAGCAGAGATTGTTCCCGCCTTGAAAACGTGGTCTTTACCGAACAATTCTTCTGTGTAGCGGTGAACCTTGCCCTGAACCTCGCCCGAGAAATTCAAGTCGATATCGGGCGCTTTGTCGCCTTTGAAGCCGAGGAACGTTTCAAACGGTATATCGTGACCGTCGCGAATCATATCGATATCGCAGTTCGGGCAGTTTTTCGGCGGCCAGTCAAAGCCCGAGCCCACCGAGCCGTCTGTGATAAACTCGCTGTGGCGGCATTTCGGGCAGCGATAGTGCGGCGCAAGCGGGTTTACCTCGGAAATTCCCGACATAATCGCAACAAATGACGAGCCGACCGAACCACGCGAGCCTACCAAATAGCCGTTGTCCTCGGAGTATTTTACGAGCTTCTGCGCAATCATATAAAGCACCGAGAAGCCGTATTTGATAATCGACTCAAGCTCGCGTTTCAAGCGGCTTTCAACGATTTCGGGGAGCTCCTTTCCGTCCTCTTTATACCACGCGTTTGCTCTGCCCCAGCACAAATCCTGAAGCTCTTGCTCCGCGCCCTCGATTGACGGCGTGAAGGTGCCTTTGGGTATCGGTCTGATATCGCCGTCAATCATATCCGCGATTTTGTTCGTGTTGGTTACGACAACCTCAAATGCCTTTTCTTCGCCGAGATACGCGAATTCTTCAAGCATTTCATCGGTTGTCCTGAAGTACAAATCCGGTTGATAATCCGCGTCCTTGAAGCCCTGTCCCGAATGCAAAATCTTTCGGAAAATGCCGTCCTCCTTGTCCTTGAAGTGAACGTCGCAGGTCGCCACGCAGAGCTTTCCGTGCCTTTCGGCGAGCTTCACGATTTTGCGGTTGAGCATACGCAGAGCCTCGTTATCGGGCACGCGTCCTTCACGCACAAGAAACTCGTTATTGCAAATCGGCTGAATTTCGTAGTAATCGTAGGTTTCGGCGATTTTGTCGATTTCCTCGGGCGATTTCTCGTCAAGAATTGCCTTGAAAAGTTCTCCCGACTCGCACGCCGAGCCGATTAACAAGCCCTCGCGGTGCTTTTGCAGCTCGGACAGCGGAATTCTCGGCTTTTTGTAGAAATATTCGAGGTTGGACAGCGAAATCAGCTTGTACAGATTTTTCAAGCCAACTTTGTTCTGCGCGAGAATTATCATATGATAGGTCGGCAGCTTTTTCGCGTCAACGCCGCCGAAAAGGTCATTCAAATCGCCGAGTTTTTCGAGCTTGCCAAGCTTTTCCGCGTCGTTAAGCAGGCACTGAAAGATTTTCGCCAGCATTCTCGCGTCGTCAACAGCGCGGTGGTGGTTGAAATCGCCGAGCTTGTACTCCTTGGCAACGGTATCGAGCTTGTGATTTTTCAGGCGCGGCAAAGCTGCACGGCAAATTCCCACGGTATCGACAAAATTGAATTTGTAGTCGATATTCTGCCTTGCGCAAGCGGCTCTGATAAACGATGTATCAAAATTCGCGTTATGTGCGACAAGCACGCCGCTGCCAGCGAATTTTATGAATTCTTCAAGCGCGTCCTTTTCGGCGGGCGCGTTTTCAACCATTTCATCGGTAATTCCCGTAATCTCGGTTATCTGCGCGGGAATAGGCATTTCGGGGTTTACAAAAGTCCCGAATTCCTCGATAATCTCGTGGTTTTTGACCTTAATTGCACCGATTTCGGTTATCCTGTCGGATTTTGAGGAAAGACCGGTTGTCTCAAGGTCGAACACAATAATCTCGTCGTCAACGGAATAATCGCAGCAGCCCGATACAAGCGCGGAGCTGTCGTTGACGAAATACGCTTCAACTCCGTAAATCATCTTCATTTCCGAGCCGTCTTTTTGCAGCTTTTCGATTGTGTTCATCGCTTCGGGATAGCTCTGGAGGTTGCCGTGGTCGGTTATCGCAACGGCGCGGTGTCCCCAAGCGTTTGCCTGTTTTACAAGCTCGCCCGCGGGAGTTGTCGCGTCCATATCGGACATATTCGTGTGCATATGAAGCTCAACGCGCTTTTGCTCCGCCTTGTCCTCGCGGCTTTTCAGCTTTATCGAAGCCATAGAGTCGGGACGGAAATTCAGGCTTTTCGTGAACTGGTCGAACTGAAATTTTCCGCTTGCTATTATCGCTTTTCCCTCGGAAATGTTGGATTTTACAAGCTCCTCGTTTTTCGCTTCGGTGATGATTTTCAGAATTTGCGAGGATGTTTTATCGGAGAAATACGCCGTGAAAATCAGCGTGTTTTTATCCCTCGACAGCTTGTCCTCGGTCTTGAAAATCTTGCCCCAAAGGGTTGCCGTATCCTGTTCACCAAACGGCTCGGACATCGGAACAGGCGCTTCAAAATTGCCTTTTCCGAAGAACAGCTTGACGTTTTTGTCAAAATGCGGGTTCTCAAAGGTGAGGGAGGTTTCCTCGGGTTCTTCAAGGAAAAGCGGACGTCTTCCGCGTGAACCACCGCTTACATACTTCGGCTTTGCGGGCGCTTTTGTGGTTTCGTTTGACACGGAAACCTTTTCAACGGGCGCGGAAACCTCACGGTTTACATATTCTTCGACATCAAGCTCATTTTCGGAGGAAATTATCACAGTGATATTTTTATCGAAAATTCCCTTGACGTAATTCTCGATTTTCTTGTCAATTCCCATACCCTCAAGCATTGATTTTCCGCCGCTTTTGAGGGTGATTTCAAACGTCTGCCCGTCATCGTCAATCTTTGCGTCATCAAAATATCCGTTTATTCCGACGAACTTTTTCTTCAAAAGCTCGATAATTTCATATAGATACTCCGAGGTTAACAGCTCGGGGAAATATTTCGGGTAAATCGAAGCTTCCGTGCCGAACTTTTTCGAGATGTTGTCCGAGGCGGAAAAAAGCTCCTTCATCGGAATAAGCTCCGAGAAGCTTACATTCAGCTTGAGCTCGTTGTTGGCTTTGTTATGGGCAATTTTGAGCACCTGTCCCTCCGAGATATTCTTCGGGAAATCTAATTCATCAAACAAATCTTTTATCGCAGCCGACATATTTTTTCCTTTCACAACAAATCAATTTCCTTTTTCAGCTCCGACAAGAGCATCTCCTCGGGCACTTTTCGCAAAATTTCGCCCTTTTTGAAAATCAGTCCTTCCCTGTCGCCGCCCGCAATCCCGATATCAGCCTCGCGCGCTTCGCCGGGACCGTTTACCGCGCAGCCCATCACTGCAACCTTAATCGGCTTCTTCACGTCCGCAAGCAGCTTTTCAACCTCGTTTGCAAGCGAAATCAGGTCGATTTTCGTTCTGCCGCAAGTGGGACAGGAAACAATTTCTGCGCCCTCGTACAGCCCGCACGCTTTCAGAATATCCTTTGCCGCGTACACCTCTTTAATCGGCTCTGCGGTGAGCGAAACGCGGATTGTCGAGCCTATTCCGTCGCACAAAAGCGAGCCTATTCCCACGGCTGATTTTATAATGCCCATACGCTCGGTTCCCGCTTCGGTGACGCCGAGGTGAAGCGGATAATCCGTCTTTTGCGCAAGCAGCCGATACGCTTCAATCATCAGCTTGACATTCGAGGATTTTATGCTGATTACAATATCGTCAAAGTCAAATCTGTTCAGCAGCTTTGCGTGTTCCAGAGCGCTTTCAACCAGCGCCTCGGGAGTCGGGCTGCCGTATTTTTCAAGCAGCTTTTTTTCCAGCGAGCCCGAGTTTACGCCTATTCTAATCGGGATATTTTTCGCTTTGCAAGCGTCCGCGACAGCCTTTACGCCGTCTTCCGAGCCGATATTTCCGGGGTTCAGGCGGATTTTGTCAACTCCGCGCTCAATACACGCAAGCGCGATTTTGTAATCAAA
>CAMEQX010000087.1 GCA_945933905.1 uncultured Clostridia bacterium | reverse complement strand
CAGTGACCGCTTTTGACCTCGTTTAAAAAGCTCAAAATCGGGTTCTTCATATTGATTTTCGCGTCGAGGGAGTAGGTGTAGTTGTTCATCAGGAAATCCGTGATGTCAACCGCCGCGTGATAGCCGGTTTTCGCGTCAACCTTGCCGTCTATATATACATTATAAAATAGATTGTTGCTCAAAAGATAGCTGTCGATATCGGTTTTTATGCTTTCGGGCACCGTGAGATAAGTCTTATAAACATAATTTTTGTAATCCTCGTAAAGACCGTTTTCGCCGAGATAGGTGTCGAAAACCTCGTCCATCGAGAAATTCTGACTTATTGTTTCGAGGTACTTGAAGTTTGAAAGCCTTTTTTGATTTTGCGTTCCCGTGTAGTTTATCTGCGGGTCAAGCGCGATACATTTTACCGTGTTGATTTTGTCGTAATTCTGGTTTACGCGCACGGAATAGTCGCCGTAAACATCAAACATTTCGTTCTCGAAGAAGCCGAATTCCGACGTGTAAGCGGGCAGAAAAACAACGTCCGTCGGGCAGAGATAGTCGATGACAATTTCGTTACTTTTTATCTTCAGCACGGGCGAGGAAATGTCCATATTCACGCGGAAATAAGATACCTCCATCGTCTCTAAAATTCGCATTTCAGCGGGACGGTAAACATCGGAGAGCCTGCTGTTTTTCCACAAATCAGACTCGTGTTTTATCGGGGAAGTCCAAGTTGTTCCCGTGAAATCAATTCCGATATCGCCGCGAAGATAAACCTCTCCCGAGGGGCTGCTCACGCGGAGGATTTCCTGATTGCTTTTGCCGGGGGAGATTATGTTCAGCGAAGAATTCGCGCCCGTGCCGTATGATGAAAAATACTCGGAAACAGGTCCGTTTTCAAACGGCGAGGTTATGCCCGAGCTTTGCCCGAGATTGTTTAAAAGATTGTAAAACTCGCTGTAATCGAAGCCCTCTTTAACAGGCGCGAAGCTGTTTGCGATAAGCGCAGCCGCCGTGAAAAGCGCCGCCGCCCAGCAAGCCGACGAGAGATATTTTGAATAGAAAATCCCGTTCATTCGCGCGCGCTTGACAAAGGTTGTCTTGGCGGCTTTGTTGCGGAAATCACGCTCTTCCTTGCGGGTATCCGAGCGGAAAGTGCCGAAAAAGCCCTTCTTGATTGCCACGCCCTCGGAGTAGGTTTTCGTGAGCGAAATTGCTCCCGCGTAAAGCGCAAGCGCGGGAATTATCCAGAAGTTGAACTCGAAATTCCCCGCAACCGCAACCGGCACGCACAACAGAATAAACAGAATAACCGAAGGATAAACCACGGGCTTTCGGAAAAAGGTCGCGGCGGTTATCATCGAGAAAATGCAGACAAACGCGCAAACTCCGAGCATTACTCCGTCCGCGCAGGGAGGGAATGTCCCCTGAAGCTGCGCGTCGGTGTGGAACGTGAACTTTTCCGTGTAGAACACTATTCCGTTCATTCGCAGAATTATCAGGTCAGTGAAGTAGGAAACGCGTTCCCAAAGGCTTTCGCGGTTGAAAAAAATTATAATTCCCGCGAAAAACACGAATGTCGGAATAGCGATTTTCTTTTTCACAAGGCTGAAAACCGTGCAGAAAAACACGCCGAAAAGCGCGCAAATTCCCGCAGCCGCCCATAAATTCACGGGCATATTGTATTCAACTATCAGAAAAAGCGCCGCACACACGCAAAGCGCCGTGCAGAAAAGCGATTTTTTCAGCGTTTGCAGAATTGCCGACGGTTTTTTGCTGTAATATCTGTCGTAAACCAGAACTGTCCCCGATTGCTTTTTTGTTTTCATATTACTCCGTATTCAGATTATTATTTAAACGTTCTTGAAGATGTGAATTCCGTGTTTTTTGAGAGAGTCGTTGACGTAAGCGTAACGCATATTTTCCCACTGATTGTAGTCCTTGAAGCCGTCGAATTTCACGCCGCCTTTTATCTGAACCACAATCGCCGCGTTGAACAGCGGAGAAACGTTCCAGATGTAATTTATCCCCTGACGCGAGGCTTTGAGCTGCGCAATGTCGCCTTGCTTTATGTTTTTCGGGCAGAGAATTCTCGTGAGCGGCTGCTCGTCAAGCGTGGGTGTTTTCACGTTCGCGCTGTCGAAGCAGTCTTGCAGAGCGTCCCGAACCGAGCTTTTCGCGCCGAAATACTCGCAGAAATCGTTGTAGCCCATCAGCAAAAATCCGCCGAAGCACCTTGCCGCGAGATTTACGATTTCCGCGGCAAACTGCGCGCCGTCCTCGCTGTCGTCCAGCATTTTCATCTTCTTGAAAGCGAGCGTGCGCGTGGTTTCGGGAACATCATCAACCAGCTTGTCGAGCTTCTCAAGCACCTTCGGCGTGTTCACCTCAAACGCTTCCTTTATGCAGCTTTCTTCCTCGTTTTCAAAATGCGCGAGAAACTCAGACGCGTCAAGCGAGAAAATTTTCACTTTTTCCGCAAGCGTTTTCTCGGAATATTCGTTGAGCCGTTCATACGCAGATGTGTAAAATTCCAGCATTGTATCAACGGTTTTCTGCTGCTTCAGGCAATTCGCGTACTCCGAAAGCGACGAAATATACAGCCGAAGCGCGTTTCCCGCCATAAGCGAGGGCGTGCTTTTCAGCTTGCGGTAGTCGTTTTGTACAAGGCGTTCCTCACGGACAATCTGCTCGTCTGCGTCCTCTTTTTCGGCTTTTGTGCGGCTAATCAGCGCCTTGAGCTCGGACAAGCATTTGCTGATGATTTCCGTCGCGCAAAACGGACCTTTTTCAAAGTGGTTGAGCGCGTCCTCGCAATCGGAAATCACGCTTTCAACAGCCTCGGGAAGCACAACCGCCGCGCCCTCCTTAACCAGCCGCGCGTATTCTTCAACCTTTTCCGTGACGTAATTCTTGCTTGCGTCGCCGCCTTTTTTCAGCGATTTCATCGTGAAAAGGGGGTTGTACTTTTCATCGAACTCAATCTTCGGGATAACCCCCGCTCTTGACGCAAGGAACATCGCGTCGGGAGTGATTTTGCTTGTGCAGATGCCGAGCTGCATTTGACCGACGGTGTTTTGCCTGAGGTATCCGCAAAGGCTTGAAAACAGCTTTACGGACAGATACGACACGATTTTCCCGAGCGGAATCTCCATTCCCGCGACATCATAAGCGAGGTATCTGAACGAGTGCGAGCCGTTTTGCGTGAGCATATTGTAGGACAAAACCCTGTCCGCGTCGTCGTCCTTTTTGTAGATGAACTCGCCTGCCGAAAGCAGCTTCTCCGCGGCAACGGCAAGCGTTTTTTCGTAGGTTTTTTCCGCCGAGGCAACATAGCAGGCGTTAAACGGGGGCTTATCCGAGGTTACGCCGAAAGCGCCCGTATATTTTTGCGAAAACTTGGCTTTGCGGCTCTGAAACGCGTCAAGCTCGCTTTTCGTGCTAATCGTGTTCGCGTAGTAATTTGCAAGGTCGCGCGCGTCCTTCTCGAAAAGCTGCGCGGTGTCGCCGACAAACATCAGCGAGTTGATTTTCACGGGGAAATTCGTGGTTTTGAACAGCGCCGTGAGAATGTACCCGAAATCAACGACGGTTCCTCCAAAAAACGTGTCGCCCATATTGCCGACAACCGTGATTTCAAGCGGGTTTTCGCTCTTGGAGAAGTGGTTTATCAAATCATCAAGCTTATTCAGCAGCGTGCCTATGTAATGAAACAACGCAATTCTCCCGCACTGCCTCTTTTGAAGCCCATATTTTGGCACGGCGGGATTGTAGTTCTTCAAGCCCATATCAAACCACTCAAGCGCCTGCGGCGAAAGAAGGTCGGGCTTGTCGAGATAGCGGTAAATCGACTCCTCGGGATTTATCGCGATTTTCTCGCTCTCGGAAAGCGCCGAGCCGCAAAACTCCGCGTTTTCGAGGTATTCCTCCAAGCCAAACGCGAGATAGCGAATATTACCGGTTTTCGCGTCAAAGCGGTTTTCGGCGGTGTGCTTTGCTCTCAAAAGGCAGTCAATGCCGTTTTTTCCCACGCCGACAATCAGCAGTCGGTTCATTCCGAGCATAGTTTTTTCGCCGTCATAAAGCTTTAAAATCCTGTCGGGCTTGAGCCATTCAACTTGCTTTTGAATATCCACGTTTTTTACCCTCTTTGTATGATTTTTGCTGAAATCAATTCAGCGAGTTTATTTCCGCAATCGTCTTTTCAATCGCCGAGGTATCTGCGGGCGGCTCCTCTTCACGCGAAAGGGGCGAGCCGAGATAAGCGGCAATCGCGGCGTTTGTGTCTTTATCGAAGCAGTAGTTTTCCTCGGGAACCGCCGTCAGAGTGTTTTCGCGCATTTTCCCGAGAACGCTCTCGGAAAGCTCGCCTTCCTTTTGCCGAGCGGCTATTCTACCGCAATTTATAAAACCCGCCGCGCCCTTGACGTTTTTCGCGCCCTTCGGCACAAGAAAACCGTCGCAGCTTGCCGCGGTGTAATAAATCTCGCTTTCATCGCTTCTCGGAATGGGAACAACGCCGTAGGTTTTCCCCGAATCGATTTTCAGAAGCTCCTCGTAGCCCTCGTCGTCAATCAGCAAAAACGCCGCGCGCCCGTTTATAATCTTGTCGTAGCCCGTGAAATTCTCCGTGAGCAAGCTCCCCGAGAGCTCGTTTTTCAGGAAATCGAAAACCTCTGTGATTTTCGCGCCGTTAAGGTTGCAGACGAGCTGTCCGTTCTCGGATTTCGAGAACACGGTTTCACCCGCAGCCGAGATAAAGCCGTCGGTGATGAAGTCGCCGTAAACTCCCACGCCGCCCATAGCCCCGCAGAACGTTTTCGCGGCGCTTATAAACTCGCTTCTCGTCCACTTGTTCTCGTAGAACAGCTTTTCGGGGTCGCTTATCCCGAGCGTTGAAAAACGCTCCTTGCAGTAAACGAGAAAACGCGGCGCGGCGGTGACGGTTTCGGGGTAAAAGAAATGGTTCCCGCCGTAGCTGTAAAAATCGATATACGGCGCGTATTCTTCCCATTGCGGCGCGCTTCTGTCGAGATATTTTGTCAGGTCCTCGTAGTAATTTTTCGACATCAGATAAGGATAGCTGTTCGCGAGCTTGTCCGTGAGGTCGGGGGAGTTGTCGGAGGAAATTTTCTCGGAAAGCGCGTCGGAAAGCCGATATTCCGAGCAGTATTCTCGAGTGAGGGTTTCCGCTTCGGTATAATCTGCGGCAAACGTTTTTTTGTAAAGCGCAAGCGCGTCCGAGCCCTGAAGGTCGCGCCGCCCGAGATAAGTCAAAACAGGCGTGTCGGGCTTGATTTCGGGGTAATAATCATCAAACGGCAAGGAGCTGTCCGAGCTTTCCTCGTCCAAGCTCGGCGATAAATTAGAGCTTGTTTCGCTCTTGTATGAAATCGAGCTGCACCCGCATAACAGCGCCGCTGCCGCCAGCAAAACAATCCGCTTTTTCAAGAAAACCCTCCTTTCCGATAAATTTTACCTATAATTATATTTATTATAACACAATTTTTGTGTTAAGTCAATAAACTAAATACAAAATATTCGATTTTTGCGATAAAGGTTGACAAAATATAGGAAATATGCTAAAATAACAGAGGGTGATTTTGTGGAATATGTAATAGGATTCGGGCTGGTTGCGCTGCTGATGCTTTGCTTGGGATTTGGTTTTGGCGATGTGGCGATGCTGCTGATGTGGATTTTGGCGGGCGCGGTTGTGTTAACGGCGCTGTTCTTTGCCGCGGCGCTGTTTCTCCTCGTCACCTCAAAGCCCGTAAAAGCCGAGTTTGTCCGACTCGACGATACAAAACGCTTTCCTGCGGCGGTTTATCGTATAGGCGACGGCGAGTTCCGGAATATCTTCCCGAGTGAAACGATGATGAAAAAGAAGCTCTATGTTGAAGGAAAGCGCAAGAAAGTGCTTAAAAGCCGTCTTTTTCGCTTTGTAATTGACGGAAACGCCCTCGCGACCATAGTTATCGGAGCTTTGGTATTTATTCCGTCTGCGGTTGGAACAATAATGTGGATAATGAGTTTTTTTCGGTGAATAAAGGAGATTTTTATGAGTAAAGAGCCGTTTGAAGCGATGACGGATGTGATGGA
>CAMEQX010000086.1 GCA_945933905.1 uncultured Clostridia bacterium | reverse complement strand
GTCGGGAAAACGCAAAATCTCGGCAATATCAGCTTCTACGGAAACTATCTCGGCTTTGAGAAATATATGACGGGCGGCTCGATAACCGTTGAGGCGCTCCCCGAGCCGAAACCTCCGAAGGATGATATCAAGGTTGATATTATCCCCGACCAGTCAACAGCGGGAACAGGGGAGGTTGTCGGACGAATTGATCCGATAATCGACGATGTTCCGGGCGAATATGTAACCTACGTCAAGGTTATCGGAAACAACACGGACGTGCTCTCCGCGGAGACCACGGGACGCGTGCCGACGCCGGAATTCTCGCAGATGCCCGCAAACACCTTGGACTACTATCAATCCTACTCGGACGGATATTATATCACAACCTCGGGTAAGCGTTACCACGAGGATTATGTCACAACATTTGAGGACACGGGGCTTGGCTATAACGCGCTAACGGTGAAGGCTGTCGGAAACGTGAGCGGGCGCAGCTTCATTACGCTTTCGCTCGACTATCGGACAAGCTTTAACGTTACCACCTCGCAGGAGTTTGTCGAGGGCTATGACGGACCGTTTGGCGTGACGAGATTTAACGCGGAGTACATCTACATTACCTTCGACAACGTGACCTCCGTTACCGCTTTGCCGAGCTTTTTGAACTGTGCTTTGTTCAGCGCGGGTGAGTGGGAGCACGTTGAGGAGGACGGAATACCGAAATTCCGAATGAAGCTGAAGCTGAGACAAGCGGGAATTTACAGCGGCGTCACGGCGACCTACGATGACGAGCGAAATCTCCAGCTTATGTTCCCCGTACCGACGCCGACGCTCTCGGGCAAAACGATTGTGATAAGCCCCGGCCACGGTATTAACGAAGAGGGAAAATGGGATACGGGCGCAATCGGACAGGTGACCGAAGCGGAGATAAACTACGCGGTTGCCGATTTGATTGTTGAGGAGCTTCAGTCGCGCGGAGCAACGGTTATCCGCTTGAACAACGAGGAAGTTGGACGAACAAACCGCGAGCGACCGCGTGCGGCGACCTATTACAACGCGGATTTGTTTATCGAGCTGCACAGCAACGCTGCCGGTCCCGACGCTCACGGCACGGAAGCGTACTATTTTACGCCATGGTCGCAGCCGCTTGCTGAGGCAGTTGCCGAGAATGTTGCCGCGTGTCTTGACCGAATTTACGGCGATGGCACGGACAGTTTGCGCGGCGACAAGTACAGCTATTGGAGCTACACTCGCGAGCAAGGCTTCCCGTGTATTTTGCTGGAAATGGGCTTTGTTTCAAACGACCGCGAGTGCTTGATTTTGGCAAATCCCGACAATCAGGTTTTGATTGCCGAAGCGATTTCAGACGGCGTTGAAGAATATTTCACCCGCAGCAATCTGAGCTATTAACAAAAAAACTCCTCTCAACCGCGAGAGGAGTTTTTTTATTTAACCGTTTACAAGCGCGTCCTTAATTTCGGGGAAATACCAGCTGCTTGCCTTTCTGTCGAGCACGCCGAAAAGCTCGCCGTTGCCCGAGAATGCGTTGTTGTCCCACCAGAAGCAAGGAATACCGCGTTTTCGCGCCTCGGAAACGTAGGTTTTCGCGAAATCAGCTCTTGCTGCGGTGTTGCCGTTTTTGTTTCGCGCACCAAACTCGCCGATAATAACCGCCGTGCCTTTGCTCACGAACTTTTCATAAAGCTTATCCATAAAGCCTGTCATATTCTGTAAATCGTTTGGATTTGAGCTTGACCATTGTGAAGTTCCGCCGTCTTGGAGAGCGAATTCATACGGCGTATAAGCGTGGACGGAAACGATAAGTCGGCTGTTGTTTTCAACGGGGTCGTTCGGAAGAACATAGCCAGCGTTCAGCGCGCCGTCTGCGGAAGCGCAGTAGCCGGGACACATAATAAATCGGGTTTTGTTGAAGCCGCCAGCCGCGCGGATTGTGTTCACACCGAATTGGTTTATCTCGTTGATGCAGCGGATTGCGTCCTTGCAGTCGGCGTTATTCTCATCAATCCACCACTCGTTGTTGTGCCCGATAAGGCGCGGCTCGTTCATAATCTCGAAAATCAGCCGCTCGTCATAGTCCTTGAACCGAAAGGCAAGCTGCCGCCAGATTGCCGAGATGTAGTTTTTCGACTTCTCAAGATTTTGGCTGTTCGGGAACATAAACTGCGTGCTGTTGTCGTGGTGAATGTTGAGGATAACGAACATATCGCGCTCCAAACACCAATCGACAACCTCGTTCACGCGCGCCAGCCACTTTTCGCTTATCGAGTAATTATCGGAAACGTGGTTGTGCCACGAAACAGGAATTCTAACGGCGTTAAAGCCCGCGTCCTTGAGCATTTGAATATGTGTTTCGGTGTTCATATCGCCGTTCCAAGCGCTTTCGTAGAGCATTTCGTCGCTAACCCAAGTGCAGTCCGACGCGTCGAAGGAGTTGCCGATATTCCAGCCGACCTTTATCATTTTCGCAAGCTCAATTCCCGAAATTCCCTGTAAATCAGAGGGGGGTTCAGTCGGCGCGCTCGATGAACTCGCGATTTCCGTTGAAGAGCTTTCCGATGAACTCGAAGAATTCTCGGTTGAACTCGAGGAGCTCTCCGCTGAACTCGAAGAACTTGAGCTTTCGGCTGTCGAAGAACCCGAATTGCTCGATGTACCAACGCTTTCGGTTATCGAAGAACCCGAAGAATTTTCGCTAACCGTGCCGCCCGAGCATCCCGAAAAACACGCAACCGCCATTACTGCGGCAATAATTACCAAGATTTTCCTTTTCAAAAACAACACTTCTATTCAATCATTTGGATATATTTTACCACATTTCGCGCGTTATGTCAATCGGAAATGCAGAATAAATACGAAAAAGTTGGATAAAATGAATTTGTGCAGAAAAAATGAAAAAAATTGAAAAAAGTACTTGACAAATTGATTGAATTGTGGTAAAATATTCATTGTTGATTACTGGGGCGTCGCCAAGCGGTAAGGCAACGGACTCTGACTCCGTCATTCGGGGGTTCAAATCCCTCTGCCCCAACCAGCGTGCCGCTGGACCCTGTTCGTACAAGGGTTCAGCGGATTTTTATTATTCGCTCGATAACAACGAAATCTTTTTTGTAACGTTTAGACACCAGCGTGACGCTGGACCCTTTTTCGCCCCTAGTTTGTTCTAGGGGCGATTTTTATGCCCGAAGATGAAAAATCCATAAAGTCACAATATCACACCAGCGTGCCGCTGGACCCTTTTTCGCCCCTAGTTTGTTCTAGGGGCGATTTTTTTGCCCTAAGATGAAAAATCCATAAAGTCACAATATCACACCAGCGTGACGCTGGACCCTATTTCGTCCCTAGTTTGTTCTAGGGGAGATTTTTGTGCCCGAAGATGACAAATCCATTTAGTCACGATATTATTTTTAAGGTCGGTTTTTATAGTCCGACCTTTTCTTATATAAACAGTATAAAAACAGGCGCTGTAATTTTACAACGCCTGTCTTTTTTTAAATCGCATTAACTGCAATAACCGCGAGAATACCGCCTATACTGCTTCCGATGAGGTTTACGACAATCTGATAAGTCCAGTCAACCTTCTCGCCGTTTTTGTTCGGGAAGGGGAGAATTGCGAACCAAATGCTGCTGAAGAACGAGCGCATTCCGTTCATACTGAAGCCCGTGCTGTTCAGGGTGAGCGAGAGGAGCATAACCGCCGCAAAGCCGACAATTCCAATTACAATCGCATTTTGGGCAACCTTAATCGTTTCAAGAACAAGGAACAGGAACAAGAATGTTGCAAGAATCTCCTGAACAAAATTCAGCGGCATATTTTTTTTAACGGGATAAGCCGAGAAAATACCGCGTTTCGGAGCGTCGCCAGAAGCCTTGAACGAATCCCAGAAGAAAATCATACAAAGAATTTCCGCCGCGCCGGCTGCCAAGAATTCCATCAAAATCAACAGCGCGCCGTCCGCGAGGTTTAAGCCTTTTGCGGGGTCGATGAGCTTTTCAATCCACTGCCCGAACACAACGCCGGGGTTCAGCGCGGCAGGCCCGCCCATAATCACCGCAACAGTCAGTCCAAAGCCAACCGCCAAGCTCCACGCAACCGCAAGCTCTATGTAATTCAGCTTGCCAACGAGCGTTTTCTTTAGGCTAATGTTACACATATAAGCATAACCGCCGAGCAGAAAGACCAAGCTTCCCACAAATTCCGACAAGAGTACCATAAAAATTCCTCCGTTTTTTGTTTAGAGGTACGCCAAAAAATAGGCTTCAGCATACTTCTTGGTATAATTATACAATATTTTTCCACATTTGTTAATAATCTTAATGAAATTTTTATAATACGATTATTCATACAAATTGTCTACTCTTTTGGGCAAAGCGGTTGACATTAAAGTGCGTTCGTGCTATAATTGTCTATGGAATTACGCTTTGGAGGTTGACAATCTTGACAATAAAGGAACAGCTCCGCGAGTTGCTGGAAGAAAACCGCGGTGAATTCATTTCGGGTGAGGATATCGCGAAACGGCTCTACTGCACGCGCGGCGCGGTGTGGAAGGCAATCAAAGCTCTGCGTGGCGAGGGGCTTCGCATAACCGCCGTTACAAATCGCGGCTATTGCCTTGAGGACAGCTCGGACGTCATCAGCGAAACTGGAATTCGGCGATATCTTGGCGGTGAAAACAAAATTATCGTGCTGAAAACTGTCGGCTCGACAAACGCTTATCTGCGTGAGCTCGCACAAAAAGGCGCTTCGGAAGGCACGCTTGTGATTTCCTCGGAGCAGACAAGCGGTCAGGGCAGACGTGGTCGCGCGTTTTTCTCACCCGCTGACACGGGGGTGTATCTGAGCATTCTGCTGCGCCCGAAGGTTGCTGTGAACGAGGCGGTGAAAATAACATCGCTGGCGGCGGTTGCCGTGTGCTTTGCGCTCGAGAAGGAATGCGGCGTGCAGCCCGAAATCAAGTGGGTGAACGACATTTTTGTCGGCGGGAAAAAAGCAGCGGGAATTCTCACGGAAGCTGCTTTTGATATGGAAAACGGCGCGCTCGATTACGCGGTGCTGGGTATCGGGATAAACGTCTATCCGCCCGAAAACGACTTTCCTGAGGAGCTTTCGGGTATTGCGGGAGCTGTTCTTGATAAGCATTTCGGCGACCTGAGAAATCGGCTTGCGGCTGCGGTTTACGAGCAATTTATGCGGCTTTACGAGAAATTGCCCGACAACAGTTATCTTGACGAATATCGAAAGCGGCTGATGTGGCGCGGCGAACAAATTTTCGTGCTCTCGGGAGCGGACGGCAAGGACAAAACGCCCGCTGTTTTGCTTGACGTTGACGAAAACTGCGCTTTAAAAGTGCGCTATGAAAACGGCAGCAGCGGCACATTAACATCGGGCGAAATAACGATAATGAGAAAATTATGACAAACACAAAAACCAAAAACACTGCGCTTATGCTCTGTATGTGCGCGATTTTCACGGCGCTCACGGCAGTCGGCGCGTTCATCAAAATCCCCATTCCGTATATGGAATTCACCCTGCAGTTCCTTTTCACAACGCTTGCCGGGCTGCTTCTCGGCGGGAAATGGGGCGCGGCGGCGGTCGGAGCGTATGTTGTGCTCGGGCTTGTCGGCGTGCCGATATTCGCGGAGGGCGGCGGTTTTTTCTATGTACTGAAGCCAACCTTCGGCTATCTAATCGGCTTTATCATCGGCACTTTTGTCACGGGAAAAATCGCAAACGCAGTTCAAAATCCGTCGCTGAAACGGCTTCTCGCGGCAAATTTCGCGGGACTTGGCATCGTGTATTTCCTCGGGATTTTGTACTTTTATTTCGCGAAAAATCTTTGGATTGAAGGCGGCGCAATCAGCTTCTCGATGACCTTGTGGTACTGCTTTGTGCTGGCGGTGCCGGGGGATATTTTGTTGTGTGTTTTGGCGGCGTTTCTCGGGAAACGGCTTATCCGGATTGTGAAAAAATACCGCGGAGGTTAAGATGAACAACATTTGTAAAATAAAGCAAAAGGTGCTGAATGGTGGCGAAATCACGCGAGAGGAAGCAATTTCGCTGATTGAAGCGCCGCTCTGTGAGCTTTGCGCGGCGG
>CAMEQX010000085.1 GCA_945933905.1 uncultured Clostridia bacterium | reverse complement strand
GCCACCCCTTCTACACCGGTAAGCAGAAGCTGGTTGACAGCGGCGGACGCGTTGACAGATTTAAGAAGCGCTACAATCTCGGCAAGTAATTGCTGCGGTGCGGTTTTGAGCCGTATTTTCGGTGCGCAGAAATCTCAAAAACGAAACTCACGCATATTTTGTGCGTGAGTTTTTGCTGTATAAGTTAGGAGAAAAGTTTGGAGTACAAAACGATTGCGGGGCGCTGCGAGGCGCGTTTTATCGAGAAGAAATCTGAGTTTATCGGCTATCTCGCGCCTGTTTCGACGGAGGAAGAGGCGGTGAAATTTGTCGCGGAAATTCGCGCGATGCACCCGAAGGCGCGGCACAACTGCTACGCGTACATACTGCGCGAGAACAACACGGCGCGCCATTCCGACGACGGCGAGCCGCAAGGTACCGCGGGCGCGCCGATTTACGAGGTTCTGCGCAAGGAGGGGCTGACTGATATCGCGTGCGTTGTGACGCGGTATTTCGGCGGGATTTTGCTCGGCGCGGGCGGTCTCACGCGGGCGTACGCCAAGGGCGCGAAGGACGCCGTGAACGCTGCGGAAATCAAGCTGATGTGCGAGGCGGTTTTGGTGGAGATTTCGCTTGACTACGCGCTTTACGGGCGGCTTGCGGCAATTTTCGCGGAGCTCGGCGCGAGGGTGTTTTCCGAGGATTTCTCCGAGCAAGTGACGGTTTGCGTTCACGTTCGCGCGGAGCTCTCCGAGCAGCTCAGAAACCGCTTGGTTGACGCGTGCAACGGGAAAGTCAGCGTTGAGGAGAAGGAGAAAAGCTGGGTTGATTTCGCGTGAATTTTTCGTTGAAACCGCTTGCAGAGCCGTTTGTGGCGGTTTCGGGAAAGAAAAGCCGCTCTCCGAAAACCCGCAAGCCTTGCTGTAAAGCCGTTTGCGGCGGTTTCGGGAAAGGAAAGCTTGTCGTTGAATTAAACAAAATCCTGCGCTGAAATTTATGCAAAATGCTGAAATTTCTGCGCAAAAAAAGGTTTTCAAAGGTCGAAAATTGTATAAATAAACAGAAGAAATTTTTTGAGGGGAGTGGGGGAAATGCTGCCGCGCGAACGGATTATGGAGAACGAACGCTTGATTTTAAGCGAATTCGCGTGCCGCGCCGATATGAGCCGCGGGCGTGCCGTGTATGAGAAGCCGTGCGATTTTCGGACGGATTTTATGCGCGACCGCGACAGGATTATCCATTGCAACTCCTTTCGCAGACTAAAGCACAAAACTCAGGTTTTTCTGATACCGCTCGGCGACCACTATCGCACGCGGCTCACGCATACGCTTGAGGTGAGCCAAATCGCGCGAACCGTGGCAAAGGCGCTCGGGCTGAACGAGGATTTGACGGAGGCAATCGCGCTCGGTCACGACCTCGGTCACACGCCTTTCGGTCACGACGGTGAGCGTGCGCTTGCAAAACTCCTCGACGGCGGTTTTGCGCACAATGAACAGAGCAAGCGCGTGGTTGAGGTCATCGAAAAGGACGGTCACGGGCTGAACCTCACTTTTGAAGTCATCGACGGAATTTTAACCCACACCGGCGCGGCTGCTCCGGCAACGCGAGAGGGTATGGTTGTGCGGTTTTGCGACAAAATTGCCTATATTAACCACGACATCGAGGACGCTATCCGAGGCAGCGTTATCACCCAAAATATGCTTCCCGAGCGCCCGCTTAAAGTTCTCGGGAAAACCAAAACCGAGCGCATCACAAGTCTTGTCCGCAGCCTTATCGAGAACAGCGGCGCGGAAATCAAAATGGACGCGGAAACCCAAAGTGCTCACGACGAGCTTCGCGCGTTTATGTTTGAGAAGGTGTACAGGGCGGCGCCGACGGTTGCCGAAAAGGACAAAGCTTCGTTTATTATCGAGTACCTCTACGGCTATTTTTTGAACAACAAGGACAAGCTCCCGCGGCTTTATCTCGAGCTTTCCGAGCGGGACGGCTTGCCGAGAGCCGTGGGCGATTTCATCAGCGGAATGACCGATGAATACGCAATCGATTATTTCAGAACGCTTTGCATACCGCGCGGCTGGAATTCGGGTTATATAATGGGAATTTAAGAGGGCGGAAAATGGCTTTACCCGAGGGATTTTTACAGGAGCTGCGTGACAACAACGATATAATTTCGGTCGCGCAGAGTTATGTTGAACTAAAACATTCGGGCAGCACTTATTCTTGCCGCTGCCCGTTTCACACGGAAAAAACGCCGTCCTGTCACTTTTACCCGCAAACGCAGAGCTTTTATTGCTTCGGCTGCGGAGCGGGCGGCGATGTGGTGAATTTTATTCGGTTGATTGAGAGCCTTGACTATATCGAGGCGGTGCGGTTTCTGGCGCAGCGAGCGGGAATGCCGATGCCCGAGGACGCCAACGACCAAAGCGCGCAAAAGCGCAGACGGCTCTACGAGATGAACCGCGAGGCAGGCAAATATTTCTACAAAAAGCTGTTTTCGCCCGAGGGCAAGGCGGGACTTGATTATCTCAGGGACCGCGGGCTTTCGCTTGACACGATAAAGCGCTTCGGGCTGGGATTTGCCGAGGACGATTACCACAAGCTCCACTTCTATATGAAAGGGCTTGGGTTTTCGGATTTTGAGCTTGCGGACGCGGCTTTGCTTGCTCAAAACAACAACAAAATGTACGACAAATTCCGCAACCGCGTGATGTTTCCGATTGTGGATTTGCGCGGAAATATCGTCGGCTTTGGCGGGAGAACGCTCTCCGAGGACAAAAAAACGCCGAAATACCTGAATTCCGATGAAACGATGGTGTTCAAGAAGCGCGGAATGCTGTTTGCGCTGAATTATTCCAAGAACTCAAAAGCCGATTATTTCATACTCTGCGAGGGGTATATGGACGTGATTTCAATGCACCAGGCGGGCTTTGACAGCGCGGTGGCCTCTCTCGGAACGTCCTTCACCTCGGAGCAGGCAAATCTGATTTCGCGTATGGGCAAAAAGGAAGTGATTTTGTCCTACGACAGCGATGAAGCGGGGCAGAAAGCCGCTTCGCGCGGGATAAATCTGTTCGCGGAAGCGGGAGTGAACGCGCGCGTGCTCAAAATGGAGGGCGCGAAGGACCCCGACGAGTACATCAAGAAATTCGGCGCGGACGCTTTCCGCTCGCTTATCGAGAACTCGGGAAGCGCTATTTCATACGAAATGGACAAGCTGGCAAACGGTCTTGATTTGCTCACGGACGACGGCAAAAGCGCGTTTATCAAGAAAGCCGTGGCGTTCCTCGCGGGGATAAACAACCCGCTTGACCGAGAGGTTTTCATTTCGAGAGCGGCGCGAATGTGCGATATTCCCGCGGATACCGTAAGGCGTGCCGTTGATTCGCAGATACGCAAGAACGGTTTTTACGCGAAAAAACGCGAAACCGGCGAGCTTATTCACCCGAACAAAAAGGATACCGTCAATCCCGACGCGCTTAAAACGCCGCGCGAGGAGAAGGCGGAGCGCGGGATAATCTGCTTTTTGTTTCACAATCCCGAGAAGCTGGAGAGCATTGAAAAACGGCTTTCGGGTGGATTTGCAACCGAATTTAATAAAAATGTTTACGAATTTTTGGCAAAACAGCTGAAAATGGGTTTATCGCCTGATATTTCTGCGTTTAACGAGGAATTTGACAGCGCGCAAATGGGCAGAATAACGGGTATAGTAAACGACGCCGCCTTTGCCTTTGACGAAGCGGCTTTGAGCGATTATATTGAGGTTCTCAACAGATTTAACGAGAAAAAAGAACAAAAGCAGGCAGAAGATATGACACTCGACGAGCTGCTGAAATTTGCGGCAAGTCAGAAGGAGAAGAAGAAATAATGTCCGAACACGCAAGAACGTCAGACTCTTTGGAAGAACTGTTTAAACAGGGAAAGAAAAAGGGCAGCCTTACCGCGAAGGAGATTACAGACGTACTGGAAGAACTCAACTTTGACGCGGAAAAAATCAACAACATTTTCGACAGAATAACCGGAATGGATATCAAAATTGTCGATAACTTTGACGCGGATTTTGATATCGACAGCATTCTCGATTACGCCGAAAGAGACGACGACAATCCCGATTCCGACGCGATATTAGCGGACGATTCCGTCAAGCTCTATCTCAAGGAAATCGGCAGAATTCCGCTGCTTTCAACCGAGGAGGAAATCGACCTTGCCGCGCGTATGGCGACAGGCGACGAGTATGCGAAAAAGCGTCTTTCCGAGGCAAATCTGCGCCTTGTTGTCAGCATCGCGAAAAAATATGTTCGCAGAGGTATGCAGTTCCTCGATTTAATTCAGGAGGGAAATGTCGGGCTGATAAAGGCTGTCGAAAAGTTCGACTATACGAAGGGATTTAAGTTCTCGACCTACGCGACTTGGTGGATTAGACAGGCAATAACCCGCGCTATCGCCGACCAGGCGAGAACCATTCGCATTCCCGTTCATATGGTTGAAACAATTTCCAGAGTTAAAAAGGCGGAAACCTTCCTTCTCCACGAGAACGGAAGCGAGCCGACCGAAGAAGAAATAGCGCAGTATCTCGGAATGTCCACGGACAAGGTTCGCGAGATTATTCGGCTTGCGCAGGACCCCGTTTCGCTTGAAACGCCTATCGGCGAGGAGGAGGACAGCCATCTCGGTGATTTTATCCCCGATGACGACGCTCCCGCGCCCGCAGACGAGGCTTGCAACAGTATGCTTAAACAAATGCTCAGCGATATTCTCGATACGCTCTCCGACAGAGAGCGCAGGGTTATTATTCTCCGTTTCGGGCTTATCGACGGCAGGCAGAGAACTCTCGAGGAGGTTGGACTTGAGTTTCACGTCACCCGTGAGAGAATTCGCCAGATTGAAACAAAGGCGCTTCGCAAGCTCCGTCACCCGACGCGCAGCAAAAAGCTCCGTGATTTTTTGGAATAATCGTTACATATATTGTAATATCTGTTGAAAGGATATGCTGATGAACAATAACGAAAAGAACATCTTCAACGAACTCCTTGAAAAAGGCAAGCAGACAGGTACAATGAGCGCCCGCGAAATTTACAGCGTTATCGACGAGGCTGATATCGATATCGACAAGCTTAACGAGTTTCTCGACCAGAATAATATCAAGATTGAAGACGATTTTGTCGTGGAAGAGGACTTGAACAAGGCGCTTGAAATCCCCGATGATAACGGTGAAGATTATCAAAACGGCGCGGCTATCGACGACCCCGTGAAAATTCATCTTCGGGAAATCGGCAGAATTCCTCTGCTCAAGCCCGAGGAGGAGGTTGAGCTCGCGCAGAGAATTTCCGAGGGCGACGAGGCGGCTCGAGAGAGGCTGATTGTCGCGAATATGAGACTGGTTGTCAGTATTGCAAAGCATTATGTCGGGCGCGGAATGCCGCTTCTCGACTTAATTCAGGAGGGTTACAGCGGACTTATCAAGGCTGTCGAGAAATTCGACCACACGAAAGGCTATAAATTCTCGACCTACGCGACTTGGTGGATTAGACAGGCGATAACCCGCGCGATTGCCGACCAAGCAAGGACAATCCGCATTCCCGTTCATATGGTTGAAACCATTTCAAAGGTGAAGAAGGCGCAGAATTATCTCCTTCACAAAAACGGTCACGAGCCGACAATCGATGAGATTTCCCGCGAGGTGAATATGAGCGCGGACAAGGTGCGTGAGATTATCAGAATTGCGCAGGACCCTGTTTCGCTGGAAGCGCCTGTTGGTGAGGAGGAGGACAGCTATCTGGGCGATTTCATTCCCGACGAGGACGCCCCCGCGCCGATTGACGCAGCGATGAAAGCGGTGTTCAAGGACGAGCTCAACAAGGCGCTCAACACGCTCCCCGAAAGAGAGCGCGAGGTGCTGAAGTTCAGGTATGGCGTGGGCTACGACCGCTCGCATACTCTCGAAGAGGTTGGGCGGCAGTTTAAGGTGACGCGGGAGAGAATTCGTCAGATTGAGGCGAAAGCGCTCCGCAAGCTGAGAACGCAAGGCAAGAGCAAAGCGCTCAAGGTCTTTTTGGATTGATAACAAAACGGGCTGTTGATTTCTCGACAGCCCGTGATTTTATGCGATTTTTCGATTAAACCTTCAGCTTTTCTACCATTTCCAGCATAATCTTCGACTGCGATGAAAGCTCCTCGCAAGAC
>CAMEQX010000084.1 GCA_945933905.1 uncultured Clostridia bacterium | reverse complement strand
AACGGTATCAAGCCCGTGCTGATTTATCCGCTTGTGGGACTTGGAATGATTGCGGTGATTATGTGCGCGGTGAACCCCATTATGGGCGCTCTCAACACCGGTCTTTCAAACCTTTTGAGCAGTATGGGCAACTCCAGCAAGATTTTGCTCGGCTGTATTCTCGGCGCCATGATGTCCATTGATATGGGCGGTCCGTTCAACAAGGCGGCTTATGTATTCGGCACGGCGGCAATAGCTTCGAGCAACTATGATATAATGGCTTCGGTTATGATAGGCGGAATGGTTCCTCCGATTGCGATTGCTCTTTCGACAACGTTCTTCAAGAGCAGATGGTCCGAGGACGAGCGCAAAAACGGCATTGTAAACTATATTATGGGACTTAGCTTCATCACGGAAGGCGCAATTCCCTACGCGGCTTCCGACCCGCTGAGAGTAATCCCCTCCTGCGCAATCGGCGCGGCAACAGCAGGCGGTCTTTCAATGGCATTCGGCTGCACACTTATGGCACCTCACGGCGGTATTTTCGTAATCCCCGTTATCGGAAACCCTGTTATGTTCGCTCTTGCTCTGGTTATCGGCTCTGTTGTGGGAATGATTTTGCTGGCACTCCTTAAGAAAAACAAAAACGCTCCCGCAAAATCTGACAAATAATAATACAAAAGGAGAAAAAATTATGGTAACGAAAACTGTTGAAGTAATTAACGCTCAGGGCTTGCATATGCGTCCTGCGGGCGAACTCGCAAAGGAAATGAAGAAATTTGCCGACTGCACGGTTACGCTGATTTGCGGCGACAAAACCGCAAAAGCAAGCGCTGTTATGCAGATTATGGCTGCGGGAATAAAGTGCGGTTCAACTGTACAAATTACCGCTGAGGGCGAAAACGAGCAGGCGGCTCTCGACAAGGCTGTCGAAATGTTTGAAAACGGTTTCGGAGAATAATTGAAAAGAGCTCAACGGAGGTCGCACTATGACTGTATTTAAAGGAAAAGGCGTTTTCGGAGCGGTTGCCGTGGGGAAAATCTCGGTGTTTACACGCGCTGAGATTTCCGTGAGGCGCGAGCATATCGAGAACTGCGAGGCTGAGAAAAAGCGCGTTGAAGCGGCAAAGGAAAAGGCTCTCGCGCAGCTCGGTGAAATTCACGAAAAAGCGCTTCGCGAGGTCGGCGAAACAAACGCTCAGATTTTTGAAATTCATCAGATGATGCTTGAAGACGAGGATTACAATGAGTCGATTGAAAGCATTATCGACACGCAAAAAGTGAACGCGGAATACGCAGTCGCCGTGACCTCCGACAATTTTGTCGCGATGTTTTCGGCAATGCACGACGCGTATATGCAGGCGCGCGCGGCAGATGTCCGCGATATCTCAAACCGACTTATCGCAAACCTCTCCGAAGCCACAAGCGAGAGCGCGAAAACCGCAGAAAAGGTGATTATCTGCGCGGACGACCTCGCTCCGAGCGAAACGGTTTCTCTGGATAAAGAGCGCGTGCTTGCGTTTGTCACGGCGCACGGCTCGTCAAATTCTCACACGGCAATCCTCGCGCGGACGATGAATATTCCCGCGATAATCGGCGTGGGAGATGAATTTCTCGCGGCAATCAAGGACGGAATGAACGCGGGAGTTGACGGCTATTCGGGCGAGATTTTCCTTGAACCCGACGAGGAAACAACCGCAAGGCTTCTTGAAAAACAGCGTGCCGATGAGGAGAAAAAACGGCTGCTGCAAGAGCTTAAGGGCAAGGAAAACGTCACCCTCGACGGCACGAAAATCAACATTTTCGCGAATATCGGAAGCGTTGACAATATCGGAGCGGTTTTGCTCAGCGACGCGGGCGGAATAGGGCTTTTCCGAAGCGAATTTTTGTACCTCGAGAACAACGACTATCCCACCGAGGAACAGCAGTTTGCCGCATACAAAAAGGTGCTTGAGGGAATGGCGGGAAAGAAAGTTATCATCAGAACGCTGGATATCGGCGCGGACAAAAAAGCGGATTATTTCAACCTTGATAAAGAGGAAAATCCCGCGCTGGGATATCGCGCAATCAGGATTTGCCTCACGCGCCCCGAAATCTTCAAAACGCAGCTCCGTGCGCTTTACAGAGCCTCTGTTTACGGCACTCTCGGGATAATGTTCCCGATGATTACAAGCGTTTCCGAGGTGGAGAAAATTCTCGAAATCTGCAAGGAAGTGCGCGAGGAACTTGCAAAAGACGGCGTGAAATTCTCCGAGAATGTCGAGCTTGGAATTATGATTGAAACGCCCGCCGCAGCGATTATAAGCGACAAGCTTGCGCCGCTCGTTGACTTTTTCAGCGTGGGCACAAACGATTTGACGCAGTACACGCTCGCCTGCGACCGTCAGAACCCGAACATCGAGAGCTTCTGCGACACGCATCACGAGGCTATTCTGCGGCTGATTGAAATGGCTGCGGAAAACGCTCACAAAAACGGCGCTTGGATTGGAATTTGCGGTGAACTTGCCGCGGATACCGAGCTCACCGAGAAATTTCTCCGAATGGGCATAGACGAGCTTTCCGTTTCACCGAGCTTTGTGCTGAAGGTTCGCGAGAAGGTTCGGAGTATTGATTTGAGATAAAGTGCAGAACAAAAGATACAGAAAAGCCGCCGAGCTGATTGCCCGACGGCTTTTGGTTTACTTTGTGAAGTAATTTACCGCGTTGTTGTAGCAAATGTCCTGAACAATCGTTCCGACAAACTCAACCTCGTTCGGATATTCGCCCTCCTCAATGAGCTCGCCGAGCATATTGCAGACAATTCTTCTGAAATACTCGTGGCGGGTGTAGGAGAGGAAGCTGCGGCTGTCTGTGAGCATTCCCACGAACTTGGAGAGCAAGCCGAGCTGCGAAAGCGCCATAAGCTGCTTTTCCATACCGTCCTTCTGGTCGTTGAACCACCAAGCCGAACCAAACTGGATTTTGCCGACCGTGCCTGCCTGCTGGAAGCAGTTTCTGATTGTCGCGAGAACCTCGTTGTCGCGCGGGTTGAGGCAGTAGAGAATGGTCTTGGGCAGCTCGTTTGTGCTGTCAAGCGTATCCATCAGCATCGACAGCTTCTTCGCGAAGGTCTGGTCCTCGATAGCGTCAAATCCCGTGTCGGGACCGAGCTCTCTCATATAGCGAGCCGAGTTGTTGCGAAGCGCGCCGATGTGGTACTGCTGAACCCAGTGCAAGCGCGCGTACTGCTTGCCGAGGTGAACGAGAATATATCCCTTGTACTGCTCGATTTCAGTCTGCGTGAGGTCATCGCCGGAAAGCGCCTTCTTGACAATCTTGTCAACCTGCTCTTTTGTCGCGGGCGCGAACATAACAACGTCAAGCGCGTGGTCGGAGCAAACGCAGCCAACGCTGTCGAAGAACTCAATTCTCTTGGTGAGCGCTTCGCAAAGGCTGTCGATACCGTCAATCTTGACGTCAGCAGCGTCCGCAAGCTTCGCGATATAAGGAACGTAGGTCGGCAGCTCGATGTTTACCGCCTTGTCGGGACGGAACGCGGGCGCAACCTCAACGTCAAAGCTCTTGTCCTCCTTGAGCAGCTTGTGGAAATGCAAATCGTCAATCGGGTCATCGGTTGTGAAAATCTTCTTGACGTTGCTCATTGTAATCAGCTTGCGCGCGGTGAGCGTCTGAAGCTTCTCGTTGCACTTGTCGAAGATTTCCTTCGCGGTCTTGGGCGAGAGAACCTCGTTTATGCCGAAATAGCGCTGCAATTCAAGGTGAGTCCAGTGGAAAATGGGGTTTCCGATAGCGTACGGCATAACCTCTGCGTACTTCAAAAACTTCTCGTAGTCGTCCTTGTCGCCGGTGATGTAGCTCTCGTCAACGCCAAGCTCGCGCATCAGACGCCACTTGTAGTGGTCGCCGCCGAGCCAGCATTCCGTGATATTCGCGAACTTTCTGTCCTCATAAATCTCCTGAATGGGCAGATGGCAGTGATAGTCGAAAATCGGCATATCCTTCGCGTAGTTGTGATAAAGGGTTTTCGCCGTTTCATTTTTGAGGACAAAATCCTCGTCCATAAATTTCTTCATTTTCTTATCTCCTGTAAATTAGAGTGTAACACCCGTCTTGAAAATCGCGATTTCACGCGAATTATAGCGCTCGTTTACCGTGAGCTTGCCGCTTGCGGTGTCCGCAACGAGTTTAATCAGCTCGTCGAGCTTCTGCTCAAAAGTATCTCCCGTGACGATTGTTCCCGCGTTGAAATCAATCCAATTCTTCTTGCGCGCGGCAAGATCGGAATTTGTGGAAATCTTGATTGTCGGGACAAAGCCGCCGAAGGGAGTGCCGCGTCCGGTGGTGAACAGGACGATGTGGCAGCCCGCCGAAGCGAGATTTGTCACGGCAACCATATCGTTTCCGGGACCGTTGAGCAAATTCAGACCGTGCGAGGTGAGCTTGTCGCCGTCAAAAAGCACGTCGCAGACCTCTCTCGAGCCCGATTTCTGCGTGCAGCCGAGGGACTTGTCCTCGAGAGTCGTGATACCGCCCGCCTTGTTTCCCGGAGAGGGATTTTCATAAACGGGCTGGTCGTGCTTCTGATAGTACTCCTTGAAGCCGTTTACCAGCTTGACAATCTTGCCGAACGTCTGCTCGTCCTTTGCCCTGTCCATAAGAAGCTGCTCGGCACCGAACATCTCGGGAACCTCGGTCAGAACGGAAGTGCCGCCGATTGCCGCCATATAGTCCGAAAAGCGCCCGACAAGCGGGTTTGCGGTAATTCCCGACAAACCGTCCGAGCCGCCGCATTTCAGACCGACTTTAAGGCAGCTCATATCCTTTTCAACGCGCTTGTCGCTCTTAGCCTTGTCGTAGAGCCGTTCGAGCGCGGCAACACCCTCGGCTATCTCGTCCTCAACGTCCTGCGCAATCAGAAATTCCGTGCGCTCCTCGTTGTAGTCGCCGAGCGTTTCCTTGAAAACGTCCATACGGTTGTTCTCGCAGCCAAGTCCGAGAACCAGCACGCCGCCTGCGTTCGGGTGCTTCACCATTCTCTGAAGAATAGTACGGGTGCGCTCGTGGTCCTCGCCGATTTGCGAGCAGCCGTAAGGGTGAGTGTAGGTGAAAACGCCGTCCACGCCCTGTAATTCGGGGTGCTTTTTATTAAAAGTATCGACGATAACACGCGCCTGCGCGTTCACGCAGCCAACCGTCGGGATAACCCAAAGCTCGTTTCTGATTCCGATATCGCCGTTCTTGCGCTCATACACCATAACCTTCGGCGCGGTTTTGCTCTCGGCGGGCGAAATCTCCTTCTTGTTGAAGGAGTATTCGAGCGTGCCCTCGAGATTTGTCGCCATATTGTGACTATGAACGTGCTCGCCGACAGCGATATCACGGGTTGCGCGCCCGATAACCTCGCCGTACTTAATCACCTTTTCACCCGTTTTTATGGGCTTCAAAGCGAATTTATGTCCCTTTTCGATATCCTCGGCAAGAGTTACACCCTCGTGTTCCTCGCACTTTTTGAGCGGAACAAGCGCAACTGCCACGGAGTCAAGCGGGGAAATTACAATCGTATTCTTCATATTATTCTCCCAAAAATGCCTTAAGAGCCGCTCTCTCGCCGTTGCTCACAATGCTCTCGATGTAGCCCGCAACAAGCGCTGCGTTGTCGTCCTCGTCGAGATTTTGCTCCCAAACGTCAGCCGCGCCAAGCACCTTTTTAGCGATTTCACCGAAATCCGAGAGAGCCCAAACCTCTTTCCAGAACTCGAGGAATTTCGCGTCATCGGCAAGCTTGATATCCTCATCGCCGCGCTTTCCGCGATAGAACACAGCAAGCGACGCCAGCGAGAACAGAATGTGCTTCGGGGACTTGCCGAACTTCTTGCGGTAGTCGTTGTAGGTGGGAAGCAGACGAGTTCTGAACTTCGTGGTGGAGTTGAGCGCGATAGACATACGCTCGTGACGAATGAACGGGTTCTTGAAGCGCTCGACAACGCTGTTCGCGAAAGCGTCCATTTGGTCTTTCGGAAGGTCGATTGTGGGCTTGATTTCATCGTTGATGAGCTCAGCCGCAAAACGTCCAACGTCCGCGTCCTCGACAGACTCGCGAACCGTGTCAATTCCCGCCATATAAGCCACGGGAACGATAGCGGTGTGCGTGCCGTTCAAAATCTTGACTTTGCGCTGCTTGTAAGGGGTGATA
>CAMEQX010000083.1 GCA_945933905.1 uncultured Clostridia bacterium | reverse complement strand
AAATACAAAAACGTCCTCTATTCTCCCGACTTTGACGGAATAATCCGCGCTCTGCAAAAACACGAGCATTCCTGCTTCCCGACAAGGCTTATGGGCTTTCCGGCATACACTTATTTTCTGATGAAGATAATGGACGAGCGGTCAATCTCGCTTTGTCTTCCCAAAGGTTCAAAAATCCTTTTGGGCGGCGGCTGGAAACAATTTTATGCCGAGCGAGCAGACAAAGCTGAGTTTTATCGCCTTGCAGAAAAAGTGCTTGGAATTCGCGATGACGGCATTGTGGAATTTTTCGGCGCCGTGGAGCACCCTATTCTTTACTGCGACTGCCCAAATCATCATTTTCATATTCCCGCATATAGCCGAGTGCTGATAAGGAGTGCGGATACCCTCGAGCCCTTGCCTATGGGTGAAATGGGACTTATAAATCTAATCACACCGATGGTTGCGAAAACGCCGCTGCTTTCGGTTATGACGGATGATATCGGTATTCTTCATCCCGCAGAGGAATGCGGCTGCGGCATAAAAACGCCGTTTCTTGAGATAATCGGTCGGACTGCCCCCGAGGACATAAAGACGTGTGCGGCGGGCGCGGAAGAATTGCTGAAAGGAGCGGGGTTATGATACTTTATGCGGGAGAAATTTTTGACGCAAAGGAACAGGACAGGCTAATCTCCGAGCTTGACGAGCGGATAAGCAAAACGCTTTCGGAAAAGACGCTTTCGCCTGAAATCGTGATAAGCGCTGCGGAAAAGCTCCGAGCGGATATAATAAGCGGAGAATACGACGAGCTTCTCTTTTCAATCGGACTTGAAAATCCCGAGCGTTATAAGACGCTTGCCTGTGCTATGCTCAGCCGCGAAAGTCTTGAACAAAGGCTTTCCGAGGAGCTTGGCGGATATCCTTACAAGCGCTCGACCAATCCTCCGAATAACATTTCTCCGCGAATTGATATAAAGTTAATGCCGCTCGGAGTAATATTTCATATTGCTGCGGGAAATATGGACGGACTTCCCGCAATGAGCCTTGCGGAAGGGCTTATTACGGGAAATGTAAATATTCTGAAGCTGCCTTCCGCTGACAACGGGCTTTCGCTTAAAATCATCTCGCGGCTGATTGAACACGAGCCCGCGCTTGCGGATTTTATCTATGTTTTCGACACGCCATCCTCGGATATTCATTCTATGCAGCGGCTTGCGGCGCTTTCGGACGGCATAGCTGTATGGGGCGGAGAAACCGCAGTAAAGGCTGTCAGAGCGCTTGCTCCCGTGGGAGCAAAGCTTATCGAATGGGGACACAAGCTCGGGTTTTGTTACATTTCGGGATTTGACGGCAGGGAAGAGGAGCTGCGCGGTCTTGCCGAGCATATTGCAGCTACAAAACAGCTTCTTTGCAGCTCTTGCCAGACTATTTTCATCGACGCCGATGACGACAGCGAGCTTAAACGCTTTTGCGAGGTTTTTCTGCCGCTGCTTGAAGAAGCCGCAAGGCGTCATTCCGACGGCTCAATTGGCATAATCGCGAGAAATACCATTCACCGCCACACAGAGCGGCTTGAAGAAATAATGGGTGTAAAGCCTCAAAATCCGAATGAATACAAGGGCTCGGGCTGCCGGCTTATCATAGGCGAGGGCACCGTGGAGCTGTCGCCGATGATGTGCAGCGTTCTTGTCAAAAAGCTTCCGCGCCGAGATATTGTTTCGGTGCTGCGGCAGTCGAAGGGCTTTTTGCAGACCGCAGGATTGATTTGCGCGGAAAGCGACAGAGCTATGCTTTCGGATATCCTCTGCCGAAGCGGTGTAACTCGTGTTACTCAAGCTGCGGATATGTCAGCATATTTTTACGGTGAAGCGCACGACGGTGAATATCCGCTGCGCCGTTACACCCGCATCATAAACACACAAAGTTAAATTCCCTTGTCGTTTTGATAAATCCCTCAAAATCTTCAACTAAAACCAAAGCCCGAGCGTTTTTGCGTTCGGGCTAAATTATAATCATAAGAATATCGCTCTACGCCTTAAACTGCCCCAGCCAATCTTTTATGCGCTGTTTTGTGTCGAAATGGATAGGCTGCGCCGAAAGCCGCGCATATTGCTTTTTTACGGTCATCATGCTGTTGTCATCATCAATTTCCCTCAGAATATGATTTACATTTTGCGGCGTTAAACATTCTGCATTCGGTATTTCGGACAAAGCGGAAAGCCTTCTGTAATCGGCAGAAAGGTCTGCTGTTCCGGTAATCGCCAGAATGGGTTTTCCGTATTGTTTAAGAAGTTCAACAAAATCGTCCGAACTATAGGCTGCGTGTTCTTTTACCCACTTCGCGTTAAGCATAGCGCCGCCGAAAAAAACTCGGTCTTTCTTTACAGAAACGCACTTTTGGAACATACCTTCAACCTTTGCGTTCATCTTTTCTTTTGAAGCCTGTTTTTTCAAGAGCGCGCCGAGCAAGCCCTTTTTGTTTGCGAATTCCTCCGCTGCGAGATAATTCTGATAAAGCAGCGCGTCCTTCATAGAGGTTGCCGCGCCGCCGAAAAGCAAAAGTCCCGCAGTTGCCTCTTTTTCCGAAAGCAGAGTGGCTATCATAGCGCCCTCGCTGTGACCGCAGACGATGATTTTTGTCTTATCTACATAGGGCAGCGTTTTCGTGTATTGAATTACCGAAACTGCGTCATCTGTAAGGTCGCAAAGCCCCGCAGTGTTGTAGTCGCCCTCTGTTTCAAAGGTCCCGCGCTTGTCATATCGAACGCATACAAAGCCGAATTCCGCAAACATATTTGCAAGATTTTTATACAAATCGGTTTTAAAGCTTTTTTCGTTTCCGTCACGGTCGGTTTTTCCTGTTCCCATAATCAACCCAACAGCGGGATATTGTTTTTTTTCATCGGGATATAAAACGGTTGCACCGATAGAAACTTTGCCTTTGATTGAAACTTTTTTCTCATTCATCGTCATATAATTTACCTTCTTCCTCGACAGGCGCAGAGATGAAAGACACGCTGCGCAGTTTTCCGTTTTCCTCTGCTTCGCTGTATTTGTTTATGACCGCCGCAATATCCTGCAAAAAGCTGTCAAAGCTGTCATCCGTGAGAGTGAGAACACAAGTCCTCAGACTCAAGCGGTCCTTTTGGGGATTTGCGTCCTTTTTACAGCCGTATTTCTGAAATTTCATATACAGTTCCATCAAAAACTGATACGCGGTCTCGGAAATATTGCTGTCTGCGGCAGCCGACATTTTCTCGACATTGATTACAAGCAGCCGCTCCAAACTGCCCCTGACTTTTCGTTCCTCTTTTACAAGCAGAATTTCTTCTTTCAGCAGCGTGTTGATGTGCCGATAAAGCGTTGGCGCGGGCACATCGGAAATTGCCTCGGAAATCTGTTTTGTTGTTGCCTCGCTGTGCGCTTGAAGATATTGCATTACCCTAATTCTCACGGGATTTGAAAGAACTTTTATCAGTTCCACTTTTCTCACGACCTTTCTCAAATATGATTATATCATCATTTTTGATAAAAGTCAAGAGGAAAAACAAAATTTTCTTCAAAAAACAGCAAAATCCTCCCCGACTGGCTCCGGCGGGGAGGATTTCGCATAATTCATTTTTAGCACAATAAGATAGGAAAACTTTGTATTCAGCCACCTTCCCGTCACCGAAACCCCTCACAAACGTTCATCAACCGTGACAATGCCCCTTGCGCCGTCAACCGTTACAATATCGCCTGTTTTTAAAATCGTGGTTGCGTTGCCGCAGCCTACAACTGCCGGAATACCGAATTCTCTTGCTACAATAGCGGCGTGAGAAAGCGGCGCTCCGATATCGGTGATAATTGCCGCTGCTCTTGGAAAAACCACTGTCCAGCCGATGTTTGTTGCCGGAGCGACAAGTATTTCACCGGAAAGAAGCTCCTCTACGCAATCGGAGTCGAAAATCACTCTAACTCGTCCCGTGACAACTCCCGACGCTCCCGGAAATCCTTTTATATCAGCGGAAAGAGAGCAGTTCGAGTGCTTCTCGGAATAAAAATCGCGTCTTCTTTTCTCGTCCGAAAGCCATTTTTCAGGGTTGAAGCGACCGTAAATAAGGTTGGGAAAAGGCGGATATGCAAGATTTTTTTCATAGCTCTTTCGCCGCTCGGGAATGTTCCGAAGCGTGTTTTTCTCGCCTTTCAGAAGCCCTAACGCTTCGGGGAAATACAGCATAAAAACATCATCGCCTATGCCGTTTATCTCACCGACCTTCAGCAGAAATTCTCTCATTATGCAGAAAATCAACACGCCCTTATTTCGCACTTCTTCACGAGAACAATTTGCTTCCTTAAAGCGCGTCAGGGTCTTGTCCAGCCACTTTGACTTTCGCGGATATTTCTCCTTGAATTTTTGAACAGCCTCGTTAAAACGGATTTCCCGGTCCGCTCTCATCTTATGGATATTGACGCCCGATTTGATGTGTTCATCGATAATATTTTCGGGGAAATCAGGGCTTTCATAGGGATAGGGCGTGGAGAGCTCCATCTCGTTGACGTGCCTGTGACCGCACTGTTTCTTGTACTCCTCGCGTGAGATATCTCCGTTTATCACGTCCTCGAGCAACAGCAGCGGCTTCATACTGTCAAGAGTACCTACGCCGCCCGAGCAAAGCTCGTTTGCAAGCTCCTCGCCGCACACTTTCGCCAGTCGCTTTTTTGTGCCGAAAAGAGGGAAAACATTCACACCCTTCATTATAGCGCCAAGTGCATTAAACAAAAATTCGGTGCCTTTAGTTTCCCAGAAATCATAAAGCAGATTGTTGTCGGGAATACGACGGATTTCATCTATCAATTCATCGGCAATTTCAATCATTCTTTCTTTGAATTCACGCTTTTGCTGACGATTCAGCTTGTTTTTCTTTTTACCCGCGGGGAAGAAAAGCTTCCGCATTTTCCTTCTGAAGTTTTTCTTGTCGAAAGGGAACAGCGGAACGTTCACGCCTTCGGGCAGTTCTCCGGCAATATCTCTAATCTTTTTGAAAGCCGATTTTTCTTTCACTCCCAAAGCAACCATAAGCGAGCAGATAACGCTGAGATTTGCATAGGGCTGACCGCAGATATTGTCGATAAAACAGGGCATTCCGAGGGCGCTGCAAATCATTTCGAGAACGCTGAAAGTCATCGGGGAAACGGGACGCATAAATATCTCGCCGACGTTTGTTTTCGACAGAAGATATTCACCCCCAAGACTTCCGTTTATCTTAAAACTATCTCTGTCAATACGTTTCAGCGTTGTTATGGGGCGCGCTTGTAGGATATAGACGGTTCCGCGCGATACCGCCCATTCAATATCCATCGGTCTGCCGTAGCCGTTTCTGATTTTCTCGCAGAATTTGAAGAGCTTTTTTGCATATCGTTCAAATTCCTTGTTTCCCGTGTAGGAGAATTTCATAGCGTTAAAAGAAAACTCTTCGGCATTTTTCTCACCCGAAACAAGCGCTTCTCCTTCGCCTTTGACGTAATTTCCCGACATTTCCGCTGCACTGCTGCTTACAGGATTTGATGTAAACACCACTCCCGCAAACTCGGGCTTAACGAACCGCTGAATAACAACCGCGATACCGCAGCTGTCCTCGCCCGAGCTCTCCGCATATTTCTTCACGCGCAGGCTGTCAGCCGAAGCTATGACTTTTTCAACCGCAGAGAGAATATCCGAACGTTTGACATCTGTCACCGTTTCATACGCTCCCGCGAAGGAAGCGTTGTCGCCGTCCTCGCAAAGCGCCGATGAACGCACGGCATAGGTGATTTTATCCGAAAGCGTTGAAATAAGCAGCTCAAGCTCCCTTTGCGCGTCGGGCACAATTCCTCCGTCAAACGCCTCGGAAGTGATAACATATCCCTCGGGGACGGGAAGCCCCATTTTTGTGAGTTTTGCAAGAGAAGCTCCCTTGCCGCCGCAGAACTTGCTGATTTTGTCCGAAATTTCCCCGAATGAAAAAATATATCCCATAATGTCAATCCCCCAAAAGCATATCTATCCGCATATCAATAAACCTATGAAGCTGCTCTTTGTCCCGAAGGTCAATTCCCGAAAATTCGGAAAAATCCTCAAGCCTGTAAATTACAAGCTGCATCATACTTGAAAGCTCATACGCGATTACTCTGCATTCCTTCTCGGTTTTACGCGTGCCGAAATGCGCACGGATAAAGGGAAGGCTGGAAGGCTCTTTTGAAAGATTTCGATGAAGAAGAACATATCCCGTAATCGCCTTTGTAA
>CAMEQX010000082.1 GCA_945933905.1 uncultured Clostridia bacterium | reverse complement strand
CCGAAACGGGAAAAACACGATTTCCGCGCTCGGTTTTCAGCGGCACGCCGAGGCTCTCGAAAAACGCGATTGTTTCGCTCGGCGGGAATTTCGTCATTGCGCCGTACAAAAATTTCGCGTTTCGCGGGATATTGCTCATCAGCTCGTCGATTTCGCAGTTGTTCGTGACGTTGCAGCGCCCTTTGCCCGTTATCGCGAGCTTTCGCCCAAGACGGTCGTTTTTTTCCAGCAGAAGCACGCTTTTTCCGCGCCGCGCCGCCGTTATCGCCGCCATCATTCCCGCTGCACCGCCGCCGATTACGATAACGTCACACATCTTTTTTATACACGCCGTTGCTGTCCCAGAGCTGCTCCAGCTTGCAGAACGTGTTCTCCACGCGGCAGCGGTTGCTGCTTGAAACAGCCGCGATAATCGCGTTAATCAGGCTCATCGGCGCGACCAAGCTATCCACAAACGAAACCATATCCGACAACGCGTAGATCTTCGTGTGCGCGTACTGGACAAGCGGAGAGCTTTCGCTGTCGGTTATCGCGATAATCTGCGCGCCCTCCTCACGAGCGAAGCGGCAAGCCTCAATCGTGCTTTTTGCATAGCGCGGGAAGCTCATTGCAATCAGCAAATCGCCCTCTCCTATGTGTATCATCTGCTGATACAGCTCGGTTGTGCCGACGCTTCCGACAAGGGTTACGTTGTCGAAAATGAAGCGCAGATAGTAGTTCATAAAGTTCGCCAAAATGCCCGAAGACATCGCGCCCTGAATGTAAATCCGCTTCGCGCTGTTGATGACGTCAACCGCGTTTTCAAAGCTCTGCATATCAATGTTTTCAAGCGTGTGGCGGATTTTCTCGATATCCTGATTGAGCACGCCGGCAACCGGGTTTTCATCGCCTATTCTGTTCCTCGTCACGTCCATTCGCTGAACGGCGGTGAGGCGGTTTTTGATGTGATTTTGAAGGGAACGCTGGAGCTGAGGATAGCCCTCAAATCCAAGCTCAATGGCAAATCTCACCACCGTGGACTCGCTCACGCCGACCGTTCTTCCAAGCTTCAGCGCGGTCATATAAGCAGCTTTTTCGTAGTGCTCCAGAATAAAGTTTGCGATAAGCTTTTGACTTTTTGAGAATTTCGGGATAAGTTCTTCGATTTTTTTGAGCAAATCATCGTTCATAAATAATGTGCCTCCGTTCTAAATTCTATATTTCAGACTGTAGAGAAAGGTACAGATGCGAGGAAATGGCACTTCGGCTAGGCTTTGTGCCTGCCGAATGTGCCGTTGACGAAGCAGATGTGCCTTTATCAACAGTCTGTCCCGCAATTATATCGATATATCTCCTATTTATAATACTACTTTTTGCGGATTTTTGCAAGTGCTTTTTTGAAAACTTTCATAAAAGTGTGCAGTTTTTTGCAGTTTCAGGTGTGGTATTATCTAGTCAGCGGGAAAGGACAACGAAAATTCCCGCAAATAAAACAAGAAGGAGGAATAGAATTTGAGCTTGAAAAGTTTGCTCTTAGGCAGACAAAAGCTCTCGGACAGCTCGGCGCTTTCGCTGTTTTACACAACGGAGCTTGCGAAATGGAACGACATCTACCGCGGCGGCGGAGACTGGCGCTACGTCCGCAAGGGCGGAATGAACGGCGGTATGCGAAAGCTGGCGTCGCTCGGAGCGGCAAAGGCGGTCTGCGCGGAGCTTTCGCGGCTCTGCTTCACCGAAGGCACCGAGATTTCCTGCGCTGACAAGGAAACGGAAGGCTTCCTCAAAAAAGTGTTCTCCGACAACAGCTTCTCCGAGAGATTTTCGGATTTTCTCGAGAAGATGTTTGCGCTGGGCGGCGGCGTTGTCAAGGTTTACTACGAAAACGGCGTGAAGCTTGATTTCGTTTCCGCGGACGCTTTCGTTCCAAAACAATGGGACAGCAGAAGCATCTCGGGCGGCGCGTTTGGTTCGGCGGTTTCACGAAACGGCAAGAACTTCGTTCTCGCGGAAACGCAGGAAATCACCGCCGAAGGCTTGCTCACGCAGAACAAGCTGTTCCGTGAAGCAGGCGGCGAGGTTGCGCTTTCGGAGTGCTTCCCCGAAATGACCGAGAAAAGCCTTATCAAAGGGCTTGCAAAGCCGCTTTTCGTGTACTTTCGCGCGGGCTCGGGAATTCTCGGGCAGTGCGCGCCGCTCGGTTCGTCGGTTTTCGCGGGCGCTGAGGATACGCTCAAGGCAATCGACACGGTTTTCGACTCGCTTTCAAGGGAGTTCGTGCTTGGGAAAAAGCGCATAATAGTGCCGTCCTACGCGGTTCGCGGGGAGTATGACGAAAACGGCGAACTGAAACGCTACTTTGACGTGAACGACGAGGTTTTCGAGGCGCTTTCCGCGTCGGATACCGATGAACTCAAAATCTCCGACAACACCGCCGAGCTGCGTGTTCAGGAGCACGTCGATGCGCTCGGGGAGCTGCTCGATTTGCTTTGTATGCAGACGGGACTTTCGGAGGGCGCGCTGTCCTACAAGAACGGCACAATCCGCACGGCAACCGAGGTTGTTTCGCGCAACAGCCGAACCTACCGCACCACGAGCTTTTACCGCAGGCTGATTGCGAAAAATCTCGAGCGCGTTTGCGAGAACGTTTGCATTCTCGCGAAAATGTCCGGTGAGCTTTCCGAAACGGCTTCTGAGAACGTGCAAATCCGTTTTGAAGACGGCGTTTGCGAGGACGAGGGAACCCGCGCCGAGCGTGCCGCTTCGCTGTACAAAAACGGCTTGATTTCAAGAAGCCGCGCGCTTTCCGAGATTTACGGGATTTCGCTTGACGCGGCAAGGGCAATGGAAATGGAGGATTTTGATGGAAACGGAAACTCTTGAACAGGAGGCTTTGGAGAACGCTCCCGAGGTCACCGAAATTGATGAACAGCAGCTTTTGCTCACGGAAAAGGAAACCGAGATTGACGAGCTCAAAAAGGAGCTTGACGAAAGCGCAAAACGCTTGCTTGATATCGGCGTCACGCTCTCCGAGACGGAAACAAAGCTTGCGCTGCTGCTTGCGGGGGTTGCGAAGGAAAAGCTCGCCGAGGCGGTTTCGCTCACTTCAATGCTGTGCAAATCGGGCAAAACTCCCGAGGAAGCGGCGGCTGAAATTATCGCGGCTTATCCGCATCTGAAGGCAGTTCAGCGGGAAATTCCGCAGTTCTCGGCGGGAAGCTCGGGAACAAACGACGGTTTCTCCGCTGTTCGCAGAATTTTCTCGGCAAAGTAAACCGAGAGAGCGGGACGGTGGGTTTAATACGCCGAAGCGGTGCAAGCCGAGAGGGTTACTTTGGTGAACGGCACGACAGCTTCGGCGAAACGGTCGGATTTCGGCGTTGGCAGGGCAAAATCAGGGTGAACTTGAAAGAGGTTATCTTTATAAAAATACTGCACGACAGATTTTGTCCGAACGTCTTATTCAAAACAATTTCACAAAACAAAATTTGAAAGGAAGTTTTTATTATGGCAAACACAATCGAATACGCAAAGGTTTTTCAGACTGAGCTTGACAAGCAGATTTGCGAGGGCTCTACATCGGGCTGGATGGAGGACAACGCCGCGAGAGTTATCTACAACGGCGGCAGCGAAATCAAGATGCCCAAAATGTCGCTCAAGGGACTTGCAAAGTACGACCGCAACGACGGCTATGTAAACGGCGCAGTCACCTATTCCTACGAAACAATGACGATGAGTCAGGACAGAGGCAGACGTTTCCGCATTGACGCGCTTGACGTTGACGAAAGCGGTTTTGCGCTTGCGGCGGCAAATGTCGCGGCTGAATTCCAGCGCACCGAGGTTATCCCCGAGATTGACGCTTATCGTTACTCCAAGCTCGGCGAGTCCGCTTCTATCACCAAGACCTACACTCCCGCAAAGAGCTCCGTTTTGTCCACTCTTATCGGTCAGATAAGCGAGGTTCGCGAGGCTGTCGGCGGCGACGGAGAGCTTGTCGTAACAATGGCGCGCTCTGTTTATGATATGCTGATGCTGTCGAGCGAGGTTACTCACTCCATTGACGCGGGAACCTTCACTCAGGGCAATCTCGACCTCAACGTCAAGACAATCTGCGGCGCGGCAATTATCCCCGTTCCGTCCGCGAGAATGAAGTCTGCTTATACCTTCAGCGACACCGACGGCTTTACGCCCGCCGAGAACGCTGTTCAGATTAACTGGATTATCTGCCCGAAGGACGCTCCCGTTGCCGTTTCTTCTTTACGATTAATCAAATTGCCAAGTTTGATTATCACTCCCGAGCAGAACCAGTTTGCAGACGCTTGGGATATCGACTACCGCAAGTATCACGACCTCTTTATCCCCGACAGCAAGAAAACCGCGATTGCAGTCTGCAAGGCGAACTAATCCGCATTAAAACTGCGGCGGGCGGCAAAACGCTGTCCGCCGCTTTTGATTAAACGAAAGGAGTTTCTATGATAATTACCGCAAACGAATACAGGGAAATGGGCTTTGACGCGACAGATAACGAGCTTCTCGAAAAGTGCATAAAGCGCGCGGAATTTGTCCTTAACGGAATAACCGGCGGCAGAGCAACGCTTGTCGCTCTCGGGACAACTCCCGCGGCTGATTTCGTCAAGCAGGCTGCGGCTTTTCAGGCAAGCGCGATTTATCGCGAGGAAACCGCGCTTTCCGCCGAGCTCAGCGAGCAAAGCGGCTCTTCTTCCAAAACGGACGAGCGCGTGACAATCGGCGACTTCACCTACTCCACGGGAACGTCCTCGAGCAGCTCCTCGGGAAGCGCTTCAAAAAGCTCCTCGGGAACCGATTTTGAGCCGCTCGACATCAACCAAACCGTCGCAAGACTTCTTCGCGCGGCGGGCTGCTTTTATGGAGCGGCGGAGGTGAAGGAATGAACGTAAAGCCTATTCCGAACAGCCTTCTCGGCGATGATTTTTACCACTATGTTCCCACGGAAAGCGGCTGGAGCAGGCAGCTTATCGAAAACGACTTCCTCCAGCACCCGCGATGTTTCCGAGCTGACAATCTGGTATGACTATGAAAATTCTTACCCGTCGGCAGAATTTTCCGCGGGAACGCGCGTCAAGTATCACGGAGAGCTTTTCGAGATAACCGAGGTGATATTTTATCGCGCCGAGGAGCTTCATCACTGTAAAATAAAAGCCGTGAAAATCGGCGGAGAATACACGGAGGCGAATAACTGATGGCTGACGAAAACAACAAAAACGTTTCGCAGAGCGCAAGCGTGAAAAGCGAGGACGAGGGCTACAAAATCGCAAAGCTCATTCGTCAGGGAAACCGCGAGCTTGAACGCCAGCTCAATATCAAAAATACAGGAAATACGCTCGGAGGTAATTTATGACGATAACCATTAACGAAACGGAATTTAACAGCGTAACCGAGCTTAACGTGCGGCGCGAAACCCGCCGGACCGATATCCGCTACAACACTCAGGGCGATATGCTCATCGACCTCGTGAACAGGAAATATGTTCTCGAAGCAACCTTCGGGCTGCTGTCCGAAAGCGAGATGAAATCGCTCCGCGAGCTTTGCGGCGAGATTTTCGTTTCGGTCACTTTCCCGTCGCCCGAGGGCACGATTACCGCGGATTTTCACATTCCCGAGGAACCCGCGCCCGTTGTCACGGAAACAAACGGCGTGAGAACCTACGGCGGCGTAAAGCTGAAGCTTTTGCAGAAGTGAGGTGACAGGCTTGGTTAACGTATCGGACAATTTCAAAAATCTCGCAATGCAGCCGGGGCGAACGGTTTATTGCAAAATCATCGCGGGAAATCAGACTTTTCTCGATGACAAAATCCTCGAATTTGACTTCGATGATGTAATTCACCCCGACTGGTTTACCCTCGGAACCGTTTGTGCAAACCGCTTTGCGTTCTCGGTGAAATACGAGGGAGAAATAGCGGTAAACGCGCAGGTGAAGCCGTTTATCAGCTTCGACAACGAGGAGTGGTGTCCGCTTGGGGTGTTCTTCGTTTCAAGGCGATATATCCGCGGAAACTACGCGTCGATAATCTGCTATGACAAAATGTACTCGCTTGATATGGAATACACAAGCTCGCTCAGCACACCGACGACAACCGCCGAGCTTCTTCGCGAAATCTGTTCAAATCACGGGATTGTCTGCGAGAATTACGGCGGAAGCTTCGAGGTCACGAAAATCCCGACCGACTGCACGGTGCGCGATATGATAGGCTATATTGCCGCGATGAACAGAGGCAGCGCAAAATTCGACCGAAACGGCGCG
>CAMEQX010000081.1 GCA_945933905.1 uncultured Clostridia bacterium | reverse complement strand
GTAAACGGTATGATTGAGGAAATGAACATCACCGTTCCTGTTGCTCTTCACCTCGACCACGGTTCCTTTGAGGGCGCGCAGAAGTGCATCAGAGCAGGCTTCTCCTCGATTATGTTCGACGGCTCTCACTATCCGATTGATGAGAACATCGAAAAGACAAAAATCCTCGTTGACGCGTGCAACGTTCTCGGTATTTCCATTGAGGCTGAGGTTGGTTCTATCGGCGGCGAAGAGGACGGCGTTGTTGGTCTTGGCGAGTGCGCTGACCCCAAGGAGCGCAAGGCTATCGCAGACCTCGGCGTAACGATGCTTGCTGCGGGTATCGGCAACATTCACGGTAAATACCCTGCAAACTGGCCCGGTCTTTCGTTTGAAACTCTCGAAGCTGTTAAGAAGGAAGTCGGCGATATGCCGCTCGTTCTGCACGGCGGTACGGGTATCCCCGCTGATATGATTAAGAAGGCAATTTCTCTCGGCGTTGCAAAGATTAACGTAAACACCGAGTGCCAGCTCTCCTTTGCTGAGGCAACAAGAAAGTATATCGAAGAGGGCAAGGACCAGCAGGGCAAGGGCTTTGACCCGAGAAAGCTGCTCGCTCCCGGTGCTGAGGCAATCAAGGCTACCGTTAAGGAGAAGATGGAGCTGTTCGGTTCTGTCGGCAAGGCTTAATTCTCACAAAATCGATAAAAAGGGGCGTTTCGGCGTCCCTTTTATTTTTTGGCAGTTATTAACAAAAAGCTCTTGCATTTTATAGAAAAATGTGATATAATAACAATATATTGTATATAGGAGAAATGCAAATGAATATAGCGGTAGTAGGATTAGGTCTTATAGGCGGTTCAATCTGCAAGGCACTTAAGGCAAACACTTTCCATCACATTATGGGAATAGACTCGGATAAGGAAACGATTAAAAAGGCTCTGACAGCGGGCGCAATCGACGAGGAAATCTCTGTTGAGAAGCTCGGTGAGGCAAACTTGACAATCGTTGCGCTTTACCCGATGGCTATTGTTGATTTTGTCAAGGAAAACGCCGACAGGTTTAAAAAAGGCTCGATTGTAATGGATATCTGCGGTATCAAGAGCTATATCGTGAACAACTGCACGCCCGTTCTCGAGGAAAGAGGCGTAATCTTTATCGGAACTCACCCGATGGCAGGCACGGAGCATTCGGGCTTTGATTACTCGGATGGCGATTTGTTCAGGAAGGCAAGTTTCATCATCACGCCGACCGAAAACACCCCTCAGATTGCGATTGACTTGGTGTCAACGCTCGGCGCTTGTATGAATTTCGGAAAGGTTGTTCTGGCAACTCCCGAGCAGCACGACAGAAATATCGCTTACACCTCGCAGCTTGCTCACGTTGTATCAAACGCTTATGTAAAGAGCCCGTCGCTGTTCAACGCAGACGGCTTCTCGGCGGGCAGCTTCCTTGATTTAACGAGAGTTGCTTATCTTAACGAGGAAATGTGGTCGGGGTTGTTTTTGTGCAACAAAGAGCCGCTTTTGTTTGAGATAAACAGCATCATAAACTCGCTTTCGGAGTACCGCGACGCTATGGTGAATGATGATATCGACACGCTCAGAGAGCTGCTGAAGGTTGGTCGTGAGCGCAAGGAAAAGAGTATGGAATTTTACGGTCAGGAGCGGAGAAAATAAGGGGCGTTTGATATGTCGGGCAAGAGAAATCTGCATATCGGCTATATCGTTTCGCTTTGCGGTATAATGTGCGGACTGGCTCTGGCACTGATGTTTCTGCTGGGGTTTGTGCCGTTTTTCGAGTATTTTACACCCGCGGTTGCGGGAATACTGATTTGGGTGATAAGGGAGCGGCTTGGCGTAAAACACGGCGTCGTGAGCTATATCGCCGTTGGTATTTTATGTATGCTTATCACGTCAAACTATGAAGCGGCTATGATGTTTTTGTTTTTGCTCGGATATTACCCGATACTGCGCGAATTTCTACAAAAAATCAAAATCAAGCCGCTGAGGTGGCTGGTGAAGCTGTCAATTTACACGGCTGCGGCGGTTGGCTGTTATATGCTGTTGATTTATCTTTTCGGAATGACGCACCTTTTTGATGAAATGAATGAATTCGGCAAATTCACCTCGCTGTTTTTGCTGGGACTTGGCGCGGTGGCGTTTGTGATTTACGATATTTTTCTTGGCTTGTTTAAGCCGTTTTACGAGAAAATTCTCGTTCCAAAAATTCAAAAAAGAATGAAATAGGAGAAAAACTATGTCTGAAAGAGTACCCGAGCGTTCGGAAATTTCCTCGCAATACAAATGGTCGGTTGAGGAGATTTACGCCAGCGATGATTTGTGGGAAGCCGATTACAAAAAAGCGCAGTCTTATGCGGAAAAAATCGCTTCGTTCAAGGGAAAGCTCTCCGAGAGCGCCGAGAAGCTGCTGGAATATTTTCGCTTGGACGATGAGCTGACCGTTCTTTTCGACAGCTTGATTTACTACGCGTTGTGCAAGCGCGACGAAGATACGCGCGTTTCCAAGTATCAGGATATGGCGAACAGACTGGATATTCTGATGGTGGAGATAAGCGGCGCGGCGGCGTTTGTCACACCGGAGCTGCTTTCAATCAGCGATGAAACGCTGGAGAAATTCTACGCGGATTGTCCCGATTTGGAGCTTTACCGTCGCGCGCTGGATAAAATTCGCGTTCAGCGCGAGCACGTTCTCTCGGAAAACGAGGAGAAAATCATCGCGCTCACGGGTGAAATTGTAAATTCTCGCGACACCATTTTCTCGATGTTCAACGACGCGGATTTGAAATTCCCCGACGCGCTTGATAAAGACGGAAAATCCTTTCAGATAACGCACGAGAGCTTTATCCCGCTTATGAGAAGCGAGGACAGAACGCTCCGCAAATCCGCTTTTGACGGGCTTTATCACACCTATGAGAGCTTCAAAAACACCTCTGCGGCGATGCTTTCGGGGCAGATTAAGGCGCTGATTTTCCACGCGCGTGCGAAGAAGTACAAATCAACTCTTGACGCGGCTTTGTCGAGAAACGAGGTTGATACCGCGGTTTATCATCGGCTTATCGAGGCGGTTCACGAGAACTTGGATTTGATGCACCGCTATGTGAAAATCCGCAAAAAAGCGCTCGGATTGTCCGAGCTGCACCCGTATGATTTGTATGTGCCGATTGTTAGCGGCGTTGACGATAAAATTGACTTCGAGCAGGCAAAAGCCGAGGTTTACGAGTCGCTGGCGCCGATGGGTGAGGAGTATCGCGCGATTTTCAAGAAGGGAATTGACGAGCGCTGGATTGACGTTTATGAAAACGAGGGCAAGCGCAGCGGCGGTTATTCGGCGGGATGCCGCGTTCATCCGTTTATTCTGCTGAACCACAAGGACACGCTCAACTGCGAGTTCACGCTGGCTCACGAAATGGGACACGCAATCCATTCCTACCTGTCCAACAAAAATCAGCCCGTTGCTTACTCGGATTATGTGATTTTTGTTGCCGAGGTTGCGTCAACGTGCAATGAAAGTCTGCTTATGCAGCACCTTTTGAAGAACTGCACGGACAAAAAACGTCGTGCATATCTCGTAAACTATTTCCTTGAACAATTCCGCACAACGCTTTATCGTCAGACAATGTTCGCGGAATTTGAGCTGATGATAAACGAAAAAGCCGAGCGCGGCGAGAGCCTTACAGCCGATTATCTCTGTGAAATTTATCACAAGCTGAATGTCGATTATTACGGCGAGGATTTGGTCGTTGACAAAGAGCTTGATATGGAATGGGCGAGAATTCCGCATTTCTACAACGATTACTACGTCTATCAGTACGCGACGGGCTTTTCCGCGGCAATCGCGCTTTCGCAGAAAATTCTCAGCGAAGGTGAAGCGGCGGTTCGCGATTATATCAGCTTCCTGAGCGGCGGCTGTTCAAAGGACCCGATTTCGCTGCTGAAGGGCGCGGGTGTTGATATGACGTCAAAGTCGGCTGTTGAGAATGCGCTTCGGCTTTTCTCAAAGCTGCTTGATGAAATGGAAGAATTACTTGAAGATTAAGGCGGTGACCTTTTGGACAGCATCGTTGAATTTTGCAGCGGCTTTAAAAATCCTGTCATTTTGTTTGACAAGAATTGGAATATAATTTACTGCAACAACAAAAGCCTTGTGAACTCAAAATCAATGTCTCGGGTTATAACCGAGAGCGATATTGATAAGCTAAAAGCAGGAAAAAATATGCTTGTGGTTATCAACGGAAAGCAGTATTGCTCAAGAGTTTCGGTTCACGGGGAAATGCTCCTTTGCGAGCTTTTCAGCACGGAAGATTTGCTGGATATGGCGGACAAAACCGATATCTACGAGAAAATTCTCCCGTTTATCAATAGCTTTGAGCATAATATCGCGGTTATGTGGGGTTCTTTTTCAACTCTGAAGAAAAAGCTTGAAATCGAGGGGCGGTTTGACGATATAAAGCAGCTCTCCGATATTCAGAGAAGCACAATGTTTCTCAATGCGGTGGGGAAGAACATTTTTGAATACGCGAATATGTTCTATCCCAAGGTAACTTACAAGAAAATCGACACCTATGCGCTGGTTGAGGGTATCGTCAATCGGTGTAATGAAACGCTTGAAAACTGCGGCAGACGAATTGAGTTTTTCGCGGACAAGAACGATTATTTCATCAAGGCAAATCAGCGTCACTGCGTAACAGCTCTGATAAACGCCTTGCAGAACGCGCTTTTGTATTCTCCCGTGGATTGCTGCCCAACGGTAACGCTTTCTCGGTCAATGTTCACCGACATTCCCTACGCGATTTTACAAGTTACAAACAAGTGTAAAGTTCGCGCTGAAGAAGGGGAGAGCGAGCCCGATTTGAATTTCTCGTGCCAGAGAATAGGCTGCGGAATTCCGATTATAAAGCGGTTTGCCGAGGAAACGGGCGGTTCGTTTGAGATGAAGGAGAACAACGGCACAATGACCGTCACTCTGAAACTGCCGATAATCGTGAATGAGAAAAACAGCGAACTTGTTCTCGAACAGAGCGAGTATGTTTACTACGATACGGGAATTCCGGATATTGTTGATTTGAAGATGTTTGAGGTTGTTGACTTTTTTGGCGAAAATTAACAGCTCGGTTTACAAAACATTCAGCTTTTTTTCACCTCATTTTCATATTTGTAAGTTATAATTATATTGTCGGACAACCGAAGCGGCTGTTCGATGGCAATGTTCATAATTTCCTCATTGTGTTTGTTTAGCTTGGGGCGTTCTTGATAAAATTTGAGAACGCCCGTTTTTTACAGCATTGTTGACAGGATTTGGAGGTTTTATATGTATAAAATTCTTGTTGTTGACGACGAAGAAAATATCCGCGAGGTAATTCGTGAATATGCGGAATTTGAAGGACACGAGGTTGACGAGGCTTGCGACGGAATGGAAGCTGTCGAAAAAGCAAAGGAAAATGATTACGATATAATCATAATGGACATAATGATGCCGCGTCTTGACGGTTATCTCGCGTGCAAGGAAATCCGCAAATTCAAGCAGACTCCCGTACTTATGCTTTCGGCGCGCGGTGAAGAATACGACAAGCTGTTCGGGTTTGAGCTGGGAATTGACGATTATGTTGTAAAGCCGTTTTCACCGAAAGAGGTTATGGCAAGAGTAAACGCGATTGTTAAAAGAAACGCCGCGTCTGCTGCCTCCGCTCCGGCAGCCTCCGATGTTGAGAAGTTTGAGGGACTTGAGATAAACTTTGTTTCACGCGATGTTTTCATTGACGGGGAAAAGGCAAATCTCACTCCGAAGGAATACGACTTGCTGTTTTATCTTGTGAGAAACAAGAATATCGCTCTTACAAGAAACAAGCTGCTTGAGGAAGTCTGGGGCTATGACTTTTTCGGCGATGACAGAACGATTGATACGCACATAAAAATGCTGAGAAATAATCTTGGTCCATACCGCAAGTTTATAGTAACGCTTCGCGGCTTGGGATATAAATTTGAGGCGTGAGATGAGTTTTTTCCGCAGTATTAAAGTACGCGTATGGCTTCGCTTTGAGATTGTCGTTATGGCAATTCTCGCGTTTACCTACGTTTTTCTGATAGCGCTGTTTCCAAGTTTTTACAGCTGGATGAAAACCTATGAAATAGAGGAAACCTTTGTAAAAATCCGCGCGAATTGGACCAGCGAGAGCGTTTTCGAGATTATCAACCAGCAAGCTGCCGAGAAGAAGATGTACATTGAGATAAACTTCCCGAAGACGAACTATTCTTATTCGGCAAACAAGCTCGGCGGAAGTCTTTCGCTTGCTGTGCTGGCAAAGGGCGGGTT
>CAMEQX010000080.1 GCA_945933905.1 uncultured Clostridia bacterium | reverse complement strand
AAATCGCGTACAGCGCCGAGAAAATTCCCACCATATAGCCGATGTAATAGTTCGCGATGAAAATGTACAAAATCGACAGCGTGTAAAGCAAAAATCCGCGTTTCTGACAAATCCGCTCTACGCCCATTATCACCAGAGGCAGCGCAACCAACCCGTCCAGCCACATCGGGTTTATCGTATGCGCGACAAAATATCCGCAAGGCGCAAACATCACCGAGAACAGAATTGTCGTGTAGTCCGAGAAACTGCGGTGCTTTTTGAGGTAAAACGCCGCCGAAAGCCCAACCGCGCCCGATTTCACGAGAAGCATTACCATAACGCCCTCGGTGATGAATTCGCGCGGGAAAAGCCAGATTATGAAGTTAAACGGGCTTGCGAGGTAATAAGCGAACGTTCCGAAAAACTCGCCCGAAAGCGTGCCGCTCCAAGTGTAGAAAATGCTCTCGCTCCCGCCGAAAACGTCGTACATATAGTCGAAGTACGAAACGTACTGCGCGTTCAAATCAAGCGCCAGTACGGATTTTACGCCGAGCGGGAATACCCCGAACAGAGCATAAGCCGCGAAGAGTATCGCGGCAGGGATTATAAAGCTGAGCCAGTAGGCTTTTTTTGATAAAATTATTTTTCCGAAAGAGGTCTTTTCCATAAATTTACTCACCGATTATTTTTACTATAACATATTTTTCGCGCATTCCGTCAAAATCTCCGTACATTATGTACTGGCGCGGCCCTAAATCAAGCTTTCCGTCCGAAATAGGAACCGTCACGGAGGAGCCCAGCAAAAGCTGCTTCAAGTGCTGTTTTCCGCGGTTTATGTAGTCAACCTCATAGTCCGTATCAACATTTGTGAGCTTGTCCAGCATAAGCTTCCAGTCGTGATAAAGGCACTCGTTGTCGTGCTCAAGGAAAACCGCAGAGGTTGTGTGCTGCGACGCCACAACGCAAATTCCCTCGTTTACCATACTTCTGCGGACGCATTCCTCCACCTCATACGAGAGATTTAAAAACTGCTCCACATCATCTGTTGTTATGGTGAGAATTTGTCTGAAATGTTTCATTTCTTCTCCTTTCGCGGAATTTCACCGCTTCTTTATCGTAAGTGTTCCCTCTTGAACAGCCGCGTAAATCAGCCTTGCGCCGCCGTTTATCCCGTAAACTCCGTTTCCGTAGGCACGCCCGCCCGTAATTTCCGAAACGCACGCGCCCGTTCGTGTTTCAAAATCCACGGCAACCGAAGCTTTCTCCGATACAAAAACATCAACGTCGCCTTTTCTCGACAAAATCGAGCAGTTCCTCATAGCCGCCTCGATATCCAGCGAAATAAAACCGCTTGTTGTCGAAATGTTAAACTGCGAAACCGCGTCATTAAACGTGATATCGCCCGTTTCCGTGATGACATTGAACTGCCTGCTATCCACTCGCCCGACTCTGACATTTCCGCCGCCCGTGACAACCGAAATCTCGCGATAACTCCGCTCGGGCAGATAAACGCTCACGCCAAACTCGCTCTGCGAGCCCGCAAAAAGCGATATCACAAACCGCTCGTCCTCGGAGATTTTTATGCTGTTGTCGCCGTGTTCAACAATCAGCGGGAGATTGTTTTTATAGCAAACGCGGATTTCATCACCGTCATACGAAATAATCTCGGCGTTCATCTTCAGCAAATTCAGCTCGATATAATCACAAACCGAATATCTCTCGTCGCCTTCAGCCGCGTTGTCGTGACCTGCGTTTCTGAAAACAAAAGCAAGCGCTCCGAAAACCACCGCCGCTCCCGCCAAAATAAACAGAAGCCTGTTTATGTTTTTCTCCATCACCAGTTCCTCAAAGCGTCGCAGCGACGTTTGATTTTAAGGAAAAACCGAGATACGATAAACCCGAGCTTTACGGCAAGCGCGCCCAAAAACGCCGTGAAAAACGCGCCCGCAAGTCCTCCGAACAGCATAAGCTCCGGAGCAAGCTGCGTTAAGACGAAATCCGCCTTGAACATCAGCACCGCAACCCCCAGCACCGCCATCATCAGCCCAAACGGTATCCCCACAACGCACAAAACCAGCATCGCGAACATCACCGCAAATACCACGGCAAATACAAGCCAAAATCCCGTGTATAAGGCGAAAACCCTTAGCTTTTCCTTAAAACTCAAAGCAAACCTCGATTATTCTTCCTTATTTTCGGTAATTGCGGGCGCGTCCGCGTCAACCTCGGTTGCAATCGCCACGGTTTCTTCAATTCCGCTTGCACCCGCCAGCGCGATTATATCTGCCGCGCAGCCCAAAATGAACACAACACCCAGCAAAATCGCCGCAACATTTGTCGTGAAAACGGTGCTGTTAAACGCGTTAAGTCCGATAACAATGCCTGTTCCCACAATCAAAAGAATAGGGATAAGCAGCAAGAACCATTTCTTGAAGCCCGCTTTTTTCATCGCGAACATATTCGGCACCTTCAAAATACCGTAAACGCCCGCGAAAATCCCGACAATCAGCGTGAAAACGCCCTGCATACTTTCCCACAGGAAAATAAAGCAAGCGCCCGCCACAATGCCGAGAACCGCCGTTATCAGCATCGAAATGTTCTCTTTTTTCTCTTTTTTGAAAAGCCACAAAATCAGCGTAATTACACCATAAGACGCCGCGATTATTCCGAGAATTCGCAGAAGAATTTCCAGTCCCCTGTCGTTATAAATGATGAGGAAAAGTCCGCCGATTAGCTCTACAAGCGCCAAAATAACCAGATTTCTCCTCAAGCCCTTCAATTTATTAAGCTCCATAAATCAGCCCTTCTTTCAATGTTTGTCACAGCCCCCGCTGCCCAAATTATATACATATTTATTATAACTCTTTTTTTCAATATTGTCAATACCTCCAAAATGTTTTTGAGTTTTTTCGATGAATTTTCATTTTACCCCTTGACAAACTCGGGTTTTTCGTGTATAATATTAGTGTTGTAAATTCAACATTTTATGGAAGCGTATCGAAGTGGTCATAACGGGACTGACTCGAAATCAGTTGTACGGCAACGTACCGTGGGTTCGAATCCCACCGCTTCCGCCACCAGCGTGACGCTGGACCCTATTTCGCCCCTAGTTTGTTCTAGGGGCGATTTTTGTGCCCGAAAATCGACTTTGCAAGAGTTTTCCTCTACGTTTTTGGATTTTTCGCACTTCGCACGAAAAATCCAAAATCCGCGGTGCTCTATCTAAATTTGGTTTATTTTGGGGCGAATTTTGTGCCCGCAAGCAATTTTTGTGCCAGTTTAGCCCGGCTTTTCTTCTGCGTTTTTGTCAATTTCGCAGGTGACAGAATGTCACACTTTCACGAAAACGGGAAAAGCCGCGGGTTGTTCGTTAATCACGCTTTGATATAGTCCATTTTACGCCCCAGCTTGTACTTGAAGTGATTTTTCAACAGAAAAAATTTTGCCCCTACAATAAAGTAGGGGCGTTTTTCATCAATCCAAAATACCGTGAATTACCTCTTGAAGAACATAAGACGAAATCGGCTTGGTCACGAAGTCGGTTACGCCGATTTCCGACAGCTCCGACAGCGCCGCGCCTTGTTTATCCGAGATAAGCAAAACTATCGGTATATCGCTTATTTGTCTGATTTTGGAAATCGCTGGCTTGATTTCACCGAACATTTGCGCGTCAACCACCAGCAAATCCACGTTCATCTCGCTAAGCAGCTTGTGCAGCTCGTCCTCGGTCTGCGTGCCGATAATATTGTAATCCGCGCTCTCGCTCAGCATATCCACAACCATTCTGATTGTGAACACTTGCTCGTCCGCGACAAGAATTGTCTTGCTTTTCAGCTCGGCTTGCCGCATCATATAGTCCTTGTCCTCGTCAATCATTCCGAGCATAATCTCGGCGATTTTCGGGTCAAACTGCGTTCCCTTTCCGCTCTCGATTTCGTGTCTGACAATCGCCTGCGGGAGCGCTTTTCGGTAGCTTCTGTCGCTTGCCATCGCGTCATACGAGTCCGCAACTCCCACAATTCTCGCGGTCTCGGGGATATTCTCCCCCGCAATCCCCATAGGATAGCCTTTTCCGTCAAAGCGCTCGTGGTGGAATTTCGCCGCATTGAGAATTGCGCCTTCCTTGTAAATTTCCTTGAGAATATAGTAGCCCGTGATTGTATGTATCTTAATCTGCCGGAATTCCTCGTCGTTCAGCTTTCCGGGCTTGTTTATAACCTCTTTCGGCACGCGGATTTTACCCACATCGTGCAGCAGTCCCGCGTAATAAATATCCTTCTGCTCTTCCTCGGATTTACCGAGCCTGCGCGCGATTTCACGAGAATAATTTGCAACTCTCTGCGAGTGTCCGTTCGTATATCTGTCCATCGCGTCGATTATGCGGACAATCGTCTTGATGATATCGGTGTTCTGCTGCTTGAGCTGCTCGCGAACCTTCTGCTCGTTCTGCGAGCTTTCGCGAAGGCGCTTCATCATAAACGAGCTGAAAACCAAAATTACCCCGAAAACAATCAGGCAAACCACGATATTTCTGATGAGAATTCCGTGAATTTCGCTGAACAGCTTTGTGCTCTCGATTACCAGCACCACGCGCAAATCGTCCATAACCGTGTTTGTGAACACCTTGCACTGCTGCCCGTCAATCACATAATCGAAAACCGAGCGTTCATCGGGAATTGCGTCCAAAAGCCCGCCCATTTCGCCGTCCTCGTAGTAATTCTTGCCGAGCTCGTCAATATTGTGATGCGCGACAACCATTCCGTCCCGCACGACAATAAACCCGTATCCCATATCGTCAAGTCCCATCTGACTTGTGAGGGCTTGGATTTCGTTCAGCGTGATATCAAGCGAAATAACCGAGTCGCCGTCCGACAACATTCGGCTCACCGAAATCATAACCGTGTGCGTCTGCGCGTCAAGATAGGGCGAAACGATAACCGCGTTTCCGTGCGCTTTCTCGGCGGTAATATACCAGTCGCGCTCTTTCGCCACATAGTCCGCGGGCGGCGTCCAGCCTATTCCGTCAATGTATTCGCCCAGCACCCAGCCGTAAATTCCCGTGAAATTCTTGTCGATATCGCTCATATAGCGCTGCGACTCCTCGACAAGAAACCCCTCGATTTCCTTCGCGGTTTTGCCCTCTTTCATCAAATATTCAACCGAAATCGACGTCACCTTCAAAACGTCCATTCCCTTGTTGAGATACTCGTTGAGCTGCTCCGTCTGATAAGCGAGCGCGTTTTCGCCGACCGACTGTATGTTTCTCACGGCGTTGTCGTAAAACGAGATGAAGTTATACACGGTGAACCCCGCGAGAAGCGCGAGAATAACGACTATTGTTGTAAAAAACAACCGTTTTTCATTCGTTTTCATCGGGAGTTCCTTTCCGTTACCGCTTATTTGAATTTCTGAATAATGTTGATTAAAACGCCGACCAAAACCGACAAAACCGCGCTCAGCGCTATCGGAAACCACACGTTCGCCATCGGCAGACCGCCCGCGTTTTCGTGAAGGTTCATTCCGTAAAAGCTGAAAACGATGGTCGGGACGGCGATGATGATGGTGATTGTCGTCATTCGCTTCATCACGATGTTGAGGTTGTTCGAGATAATCGAAGCAAACGTATCCATCGTGCCGCTCAAGATGTTCGAGTAAATTCCCGTCATCTCAATCGCCTGCTTGACCTCAATTATTACGTCATCAAGCAAGTCTTGGTCTTCCTCGTACAGCTTGAGATAACGCCCGCGCATAAGCTTCTCCAGCACGCCCTCGTTTGCCTTGAGCGAGGTGGAAAAATATACCAGCGACTTCTCCAGCCCGAGCAGCTGAATTAAGCCCTTGTTTTTCATCGAGAGGTACATTTTGCCCTCGACGTAATTCGAGATTTTGTCGATTTGCTTGAGGTACTGCAAATAGCGCGCGGCAATTCTCAGCAAAATCGTGAAAACAAAGCGCGTTCTCAAATTCGTGTGAATTCCCTTTACAACGCCCTTTGAAATCTCGTCGATAACCACGTTTTCCTTCGCGCTTACCGTGATAACGTTTTCATCGGTGATGATAATTGACATAGGCGTTGTGGAATAGAGGAGCGTTTTGTCGGGGTCGTTGTCCTGCTCGGCAATCGGATAGTCCACGACAATCAGCGTCACGCCGTCGTCGCTTTCAATTCGCGAAGGCTCCTCCTCATCGAGCGCGGCTCTGATGTAATCGCGGTCGATGCTCAAATCCTCTTCAATATCGGAAATTTCCGTTTCGGTCGGGTTTATCACCGAAATCCAACAGCCTGCCTCGCGGTTTTCAATCTCGCAAACCCTGCCCTCAATACTTCTGTAATATTTTACCATATCGGCACTCCCTTGCTGATTTATTCACGCAAAGAACCTGCCGTGA
>CAMEQX010000079.1 GCA_945933905.1 uncultured Clostridia bacterium | reverse complement strand
AAGAACAGAAATAAATTGGTGGTAAATATCACCAATAGCTTGAATTTGGAGGTCAGTATGTTTTGCAGAACCTGCGGTAAAGAGATACTTGACGAGGCGGTGATTTGCCCGTATTGCGGGTGTTTGACGGGAGTGCCGCAGCAGCCGCCGATGGGGGTGTTGTTTGTTGAGCAAAAAGTTGCCCCCAACAACGCGCCCTACAATCCCCAAATGACCGACCAAAACGGAAATCCGGTTACTTTTGACCAATACGGCAACCCAAACAATCCGTATATGGACCGCTACGGCAACCACAACGCAACGCCCCTTATTCAGCAGAATTTGAGCTCCGAGCCCGATGAGGTGAACGTGGGACTGGTTGTGCTATCGGTGTTAATTCCGCTTGCGGGAATTATTCTCGGCGCGGCATATCAAAGCAGCGGCAAGCACAAATCCGGCAAAGCGTACATCACCGCGGCAGTGATTGCTTGGGTATCTTGGTTCTTCCTTGTGTTTATGTTTGGAATTTTTGCGGCTGTGTTTGGTTGACAAATTGTAATTATTAGCAATAATATTACACATAGTAGATATAATGCATATAAAATCGGGCTGTCTTTTCGGGCAACCCGATTTTTTAATTGCAATTCTGTCCTTAAACATTTTTTTCAAGACCTCAAATGAACTTTCCCGTTAAATTAGACAAATTTTGCAAAAACCTATTGACAATATATATATATATGTGTATATAATGTATATGTAAGGTATGTCACATTTTCCGAAAAGATGAATAAGTGATAATGTTCAATATGAAACTGAATTGCAGAAAAGAGAATTGTGTCATATCTTTGACGGTGTTGTGAATACACATAATTATTTACGAAAGGTCGGAATTTATGAAAGCTTTAGTATGTGAACTTTGCGGAGGAAATGACTTTGTAAAAACAGGTGACTTCTTTGTCTGTCAAAGTTGCGGAACAAAATATACAGCAGAAGACGCCAAAAAAATGATGATTGAGGGTACTGTTGATGTTCGAGGAACTGTTAAAGTAGATAATTCGGATTTTGTAGAAAAGTTCTTAATGAATGCTCGCCGCGCGAAGCAAAAAGAAGATTGGGAAGAAACTGAAAAGTATTATAATATGGTTGAGCAGAATGACCCAACTAATATTGAAGCTATTTTTTACAGCTGTTATGGCAAGGCAAAGAGTTCTCTTATTGACAGCGACATATTCAAACGAGAAGCAGCATTTAATACTCTCCAAAAATGTATTTCCATAATTGATGATAATTTCTTATTGGAAAAAGAAGAAGATAACAAGGCTACTGTAGAACAAATTAGCAATGATATTATTGGTATGGCTTGCAGCAATTATGTATATAATCAAAGAAAAAACGGTTATGGAATTGAACTTTCAAACGACAGTAACAAAACCATTACATTGTTCAACAACGTGGGCATAGAATTTATGACTACTCTGGAAAATATTGCAAAAAAAATACCTGACGAGAATAAAATAAACCGCATTTATTACTACAAATTAGCACTAAAGCACGCTGATTTCATTCTTCGAAACGGTAAGCTTGCAAATCCACAGGCTTTCAAAGATATTATTATGCAATATCACCAGATTTTGCATGAGTTAGACCCGGCTCATGCTATCCCTACGCCGCAACAGGCATTTTTAAGTAATCCAAATGATAAAGTATCGGGTTTGTTTGTTGTTATTTCGCTTATTATTCCGTTGGTTGGCATTATTCTTGGAATTATAAACATATCTCAAAAAAAGAACTCAAGTGGAAAAATCTATATTATTCTTTCGAGTGTTGGTTTATTTTTCGGACTTGTGTATTTATTACCACGAATTTTGTAAAGTCTATCATCTTTGATTGTTCGCAAATATAAACAAAAAAGCGGCTTCCCCACGGAAACCGCCTTTTTACTATTCAATCAAACTTAAACAACCTCAAATGCGTCCTTGCCAAGACCGCAAACGGGGCAAGTCCAGTCATCAGGAATGTCCTCGAATTTGGTGCCGGGAGCGATACCGCCGTCGGGGTCACCCTTCGCAGGGTCATAAACATAGCCGCAGGGGCAAACGTGCTTTTCCATAATATATACCTCATTTCTTACTTAGGGAATTTAACTTCGTTCTCGCGAGCCTGATGAGCCTTGTCACGCATGTGGTCAAGACGCTTTACAATGTAGTCCAGCTTCTCGTCCTGCTTCGCCTGACGCTCTTTCAGCTCAGCTACTTCTTTGAGCAGCAAATCAAGCTTTTCTTCCATAAATTTCCTTTCAATTACTTGAAGTAACGGTTGAGGAGACCCTCAAATGCCTTGCCGTGACGAGCCTCGTCCTTTGCCATCTCGTGAACGGTATCGTGAATTGCGTCGAGATTTGCAGCCTTTGCCTTCTTTGCAAGGTCAAGCTTGCCCTCGGTAGCGCCGTGCTCAGCGGCAACGCGCTTTGTGAGGTTCTCCTTAGTGGAAGCGGAAACAACCTCGCCGAGCATTTCAGCAAACTTTGCTGCGTGCTCTGCCTCTTCCCAAGCAGCCTTCTCGTAGTAAAGACCAACCTCGGGATAACCCTCGCGGTGAGCAGCTCTTGCCATTGCAAGATACATACCAACCTCGGTGCACTCGCCGGTGAAGTTTGCGCGAAGACCTTCTACGATTTCCTCGGGAACGCCGTCGATGATGCCGATTTCGTGCTCACAAGCGAAAACGAGCTTGTCGCTCTCCTCGGTTGCCTTGAACTTGCTTCCGGGAACGCCGCACTGAGGGCACTTCTCGGGGGGATTTTCTCCTACATAAACATAGCCGCATACGGGACATACATATTTCATAATAATGAAACCTCCTTAGTTTTATTTTTTACATTTAAATTTTATCACAAATGAGTTCAAAAGTCAAGGTTTTCACATTAATTTTATCTTTTGGAAACCATTCTTATGAATACATTCAGATTTTGGGTTTTTCACAAAATGCTTTTAGAAAAACCGCCGACGCTCCTCGGCGGTTTGTTCATTATTGCTGCATTGTGTGTTTAACGCGGTTTTTCTCCTCGGAGCGCTTTGCGTTGTTGAAACGGTCAAGCGTGCCTACGAGATAGCCGGTAATTCTTCTGATACGCTGGAAAGGAACATCTGCGAAATGATATTTCACGTTCACATAGTTTCCGTCAAGCTCCAAATCTATGGCTCTGAGGTGTTTGTCGGGATACTGCGCGCCCGCCGCCTCAATATAATAGTTGATTTCGTCCTTACTGAGTTTTCCGCCGATTACATTAACATCAATCATCTTTCTCACCCCTATATTTTGTGTTCACATTGCTGTGTACTAATAGTATAACACAATATCTTGTACAAGTCAACTGTGATTTTGCACAATATTCAGGACAATATTTTGTGATAAACGCTAAATTTTTGGCAAACCCGCACTATATATAGGGTTTATCCCTTGTCACCGCGCGCCTGACGCACCATATCTTCCACAACAATGTCATAAATCTCGCCGAGCGAGCGGCAATATTCCAGAATTTTCCACGGCTCGTTGGTGTGGAAGTGGAGCTTTGCCACGTCGTCGTCCGCAACCACAAGCAAGCTGTCCCCCTCGAAATGCTCGCGGATATACTCGTCGATTACGTCCTCGTCCAAGTCCTGCCCGTCAATCAAAAGCTGCGTGTCGTATCTGTACTGAATTTCCTCCATTATTTTTTCCTCCATTTCATCGAAATATCAAACGCTTTCACGCTATGTGTAAGCGCGCCAAGACTGATTATATCAACGCCTGTTTCGGCTTTCGAGCGGATTGTTTCAAGTGTGACGTTGCCCGAAGCCTCGGCTTTCGCGCGCCCGTCAATAAAGTCAACCGCTTCTTTCATCTGCTCGTTGGTCATATTGTCGAGCATTATCACGTTCACGCCGCACGCAACCGCTTCTTTCACCTCGTCAAGATTGCGCGTTTCCACCTCAATCTGCAACATATGTCCCGCTTTCTTCCGCAGCGCTTCAACCGCCGCCGTTATCCCGCCGTAAGCGTCGATGTGGTTATCCTTGAGCATTGCCGCGTCCGTGAGGTTATAGCGGTGATTTTTGCCGCCGCCGACCGTCACCGAGTACTTTTGCAGAGCGCGCAGTCCCGGAAGCGTCTTTCGCGTGTCGGTAATCGAAGCCTTCGTGCCCGCAACCGCCTCCACGCACTTATTAGTATAAGTCGCAATCCCGCTCATATGCTGCAAAATGTTGAGCGAAGTGCGCTCGGCTTTGAGCATAAGGCGCGTGTGACCGCTGAAATTCGCGATAATGTCGCCGTTTTTCACCTTGTCGCCGTCCTTTTTGAGCAGCTCGATTTTAAGCTCGGGGTCCAAAATCGTGAAAACGCGCAGCGCGACCTCAATTCCCGCGAGTATTCCGTCGTCTTTTGCCACAAAATAAGCCTCGGAGATGTCGTTTTCGTCAATCAGCAAATCCGCCGTGCTGTCGATGTAGTTTATGTCCTCGGAGAGCGCGGTTTTAATCAAATCGTCAATGTAAAAGGGGAGTAAAATCATTGCTCGTCCTTCCTTTCAAGAATTTCTTTGAGAATTATGTAAGCGACCGTCACCAGCGACTTCGTTTCAACGAAATCCGCGTTCACCTCAAAACCGCCGTTATCCAGCATTTCCTTCAGCTCGGAAACGCGCTTGAAGCCCTTCTCCGCCTCGTCATAATCGGGGAACACAAAATACGCCTTCTGCATAATATCGCGAACCTCGGTTTTGATGCCCTTGGGGAGCGGTTTTCCTTCGGGTGAACTCATCGGGTAGTCGATTTCGGCGCGGTTGTCGGGAGTGAAATTCGCGTTTATGTCCTCGGCAATCAACCGCGAGAAAACAAGCGCCTCGAGCAGCGAGTTTGAAGCAAGACGGTTTTTGCCGTGAACGCCCGTGTGCGAGCACTCTCCCGCGGCGTACAGCCCCGCGATATTTGTCGCGCCCTTTCCGTCAACGTTTATTCCGCCCATCAAATAGTGCTGGCACGGGTAAATCGGGATAGGCTCTTTGGTCATATCATAGCCCTTTTTCAGCACGTTTTCGTAAATCATCGGGAAATGGTTTTTGATGAAATCCGCGTCCTTGTACGAAATGTCCAGCCAGAACTCGTCCGAGCCTGTTTTCTTCTGCTCCTCCATAATGCACTTTGACACGACGTCGCGCGGGGCAAGCTCTTTGCGCTCGGGCTCGTAGCCCGGCATAAAGCGCTCTTTGTTGCAGTTGAGCAGATAAGCGCCCTCTCCGCGCACCGCTTCCGATATCAGAAAGCACTCGCGCTCTTTTCTGTCAGCAAAGGCAGTCGGGTGAAACTGAACGTAGCTCAGATTTTTGATTTCCGCGCCGAGATTGTAGGCAAGCTGAATTCCGTCGCCCGTGGCAATCGCGGAGTTTGTGGTGTAATTATACACGCGACCGATACCGCCCGTCGCGAGAATTACATTATCCGCGCAGTAATATTCGTGGGAATTATTATCGGTTGTAATAACATCTGCGAAGAAAAGTCCGTCTTTTTTCTCTAAACGGCACAAAACCGAGTTGTTGATAACGGAAACATTCTCGAGCTTTGAAACCTGTTCGATAAGGCTGGTTTCGATTTCCTTGCCGGTTGTGTCCTTGTGGTGAGCAATTCTGCGGCGCGAGTGCCCGCCCTCGAGCGTGAGCGCAAGCGAGCCGTCTGCGTTTTTGTCGAAATCCACGCCGTACTTCTCGACCAGCCGCTCCACATCGCGCGGACCTTGCTCAACGAGAATTTTCACGTTATCGAGATTGTTTTTGTACTGCCCCGCGATAAGCGTGTCCTTGATGTGCAGCTCGAAATCATCGTTTTTGCTGTCCATAACAGCCGCCACGCCGCCCTGCGCAAGAGCCGAGTTGCACAAGGTAAGATCGCGCTTGCTTAACATCAGGATTTTCAACTTGCTGTCGAGGTTCAGCGCGGCATAAATGCCCGAAATGCCTGTCCCGACGATTAAAACGTCGTATCTTTTGAATTTCATAATTCAGCCTTTCTGTAATGTATTGACAAGAGGGAAATTATTTGTTATAATAACCTCAAGTGTGTTTATAGTTAAGCGCTCCTATTTCTCACAAGGAGCAAGGTTGTTTCCGCCGTTACCGGAAACCGGTAAAAAGGAGGATTTTATGAAGGAAGAAAAAGTTATTTTAGTAAGCGCCGACACCGGAGAGTACGATGTTGAAGCGTCTCTTGACGAGCTTTCGGAACTCGCGAAAACAGCGGGTGCCGAGGAAATCGCGCGCGTTGTGCAAAAGCGTGACGCATATTGCGCGGCAACCGTTATTGGTGAGGGAAAACTCGCCGAGGTGAAGGAGCTTTGCGAGAAGCTCGGCGCAAATCTGCTGATTTTTGACTGCGAACTCACCGCTTCGAAAATCCGCAACATTGAAGAGGAAACGGACGTGCGCGTTATCGACAGGACGATGC
>CAMEQX010000078.1 GCA_945933905.1 uncultured Clostridia bacterium | reverse complement strand
TATCGACTCAAGCGAGTTTGTCGTTTCAACCGACGACAAATCCGAGGAGAAATCCGAATAACTCCGGTGTGTTTTCCACGAAAGCGGCTGGCGGCGGGCGGCGGGCGGTTTTCCGTGAAGGCGGGCGGCGCGTGATGAGCGGCGCTTTCTGAACGAGCGGCGTTTGCTGAGCGGTTTTCGGTCGGCGAGAAAGCTCGATAAACGATTATTCCGCATAACAGAGCGATTTATCTGAATTAAAAAGGGGTGATAAAGTGGCAGATTCTACGTTGACGCAAGAACAAATTGACGAAATGCTAAAAAGCATCGCCAGCGGCGCAGAGCCTGTCTTTAAGCAGAAGGAAGAGGCTGCCGTCAAGGAATACGACTTCCGCGCCCCGAAAAAATTCACCAAAGAGCAAATCAAGGTGCTCGAGAGTATTTTCGAGAACTACGCGCGTCTTATGTCGTCTTACCTCACGGGTATGCTTCGACTTTACTGCCGCGTCAGCCTCGTCAATATCGAGGAACAGCGTTACAGCGAGTTCAACAACGCGCTTCCCGACTACGTTATGATGGGAATGGTTGACCTCGGTATCAAAAACGACGAAATCAGCGAAACCGATGTTATCATTCAGGTTTCAAACGCAGTGACCTACACGATGATTGACCGTCTTCTCGGCGGCAAGGGCGAATATTCCGATACAAGCCGCGATTTCACGGAAATCGAAATCACGATTATGTCGGATATTATGAAATCCTTCGCGGGTCTCCTCAAGGAGCCGTGGCTCACCCACATCGACCTCGAGCCGCGACTTATCGGTATCGAGACAAATTCCCGCGTGGTTCAGACAATCGGGCACGAGGATACCGTAATTATCGTTGCGCTGGAGGTTGAAATCAACAACACGCGCTCGATTATTTCCGTTTGTATCCCCGCGATTAACCTCGATGAGATTATGAGCAAGTTCATCTCGCGCTACACCGGCTCGAAGCGCAAAACCGACGAGCGCCGCGAGAATGAGCGCCGCGACAGCATTCTGTTCGGCATCAGCGCGACAGACCTTGAAATTAAGGCAATTCTCGGCACGATAAATCTCGATATGTACGAGGTGCTGACATTACAGGTAAACGACGTTATCCCGCTCAACAAGAAAATTTCCGAGAATATTCAGGTTCGCGTCGGAAATCGCGACTGGTGCGACGGAAAACTCGGTACTTATAATAACAAAAAAGCGATAATGATAGAAAATTTTACAGGGAATTGAGGTAAATCTACTGATGGCTAATGACGAGAACATCGAGTTTAACTCGTATGAAATCGACGCGGTCGGCGAAATACTCAATATAAGTATGGGCTCGGCGGCGACGGCAGTAAGCGAGCTGCTCAATGCAAAAACTTGGATTACCACTCCGCAGGTCAACGTAGTTAAGGTCGGGGACTTGAATTATGACAACCTCGAGCCCGCTATCTGCGTGAAAATCGTTTATGTCGAGGGCATCACCGGTCTGAATATGATGGTGCTCAAGCAAAACGACGTTCAGCTTATCCTGAACCAGCTCCTCGGAAACCCGCTGGTTATCGACCCGAATTTCGAGTTCGACGAGTTGAATATCTCCGCAGTAAGCGAGATTATGAACCAGATGATGGGCGCGTCCGCAACGGCACTGTCCGATTTGCTGGGAGTTAAGGTTGATATCTCCGTGCCGACGCCTTACATAATCGAACAGACAAAGTTCGGCGATTTGTGCGAGATGCCGCTGGATTCGACCGTGGTTGCGGTTACTTTCAAGCTCACCGTTGACGGCGTTATGGAGTCGGAGTTTATGTCCGTGCTTTCGTTGGAGCTTGCGAAAACGCTTTCCGGCAAGATGATGGACAAATTCTCCTCGGACGAGGGCTCGGAGGAAGAAGTGAGCGCTCCCGCTCCCGCAGCGGCGGCTCCGGCGCCACAACCTTCCGCACCACAGCCGACTGCTCCGCAGCAGCCTATGGGTATGCCGCAGCAGCCGATGCCCGACCCGAATATGATGTACGGGGGTTATCCGCAGGGCTATCCTCAGCAGGCGGGCTATGGATACGCAAATCCCTACGCGGCTTATGGAGCTTATCCGCCGCCCGTGCCTCCCGTAAACGTTCAGGACGCTCAGCTGCACCAGTTTGACGCGATGGATTTCGGTATCCCCACAGACCAGAAGGATAACCTGAAGCTGCTGATGGGCGTGCCGCTTGAAATAAGCGTTGAAATCGGCTCGGCAAAGCGCAAGGTCAAGGATATCCTCGAATTTACTCAGGGAACCATCATTGAGCTTGAGCGACAGGCAGGCGCTCCCGTTGACGTTGTTGTAAACGGAAACCTTATCGCAAGAGGCGATGTTGTGGTTATCGACGATAATTTCGCAGTGAGAATAACCGAGATTGTCAAGTCGAAATTTATGGACAGTCTTGGCAAAGAATAACCGAAAACGGTATATCCCTAATATTTTTTAAGGAGAGAAGATAATGGACAAGAAGATTTTACTCGTGGACGACGCGGCTTTTATGAGAATGCTCATCAAAGATACCCTCACGAAGAATGGTTACACCAACATAATCGAGGCGGCAGACGGCGCGATTGCTTGCGACGTTTACAAGTCCGAGAAGCCCGATTTGGTTATAATGGACATCACGATGCCGAATAAAACGGGTATCGACGCGCTCAAGGACATCAAGGCGGGCGACCCGATGGCGAAGGTTGTTATGTGCTCTGCGATGGGACAGGAAGCGATGGTTGTCGAGGCAATCAAGCTCGGCGCGCTCGACTTCATTGTAAAGCCCTTCAAGGCGGACAGAATTCTTCAGACTGTCAAAAAAGTTCTCGGCTGATTTCCCTACATATTCATCAGGCGGGGCTTGCTCCCGCCTCTTTTCAGTTTTATAGTTGGCAAAAAAAGTGGGGTTTTTGGGGGATTTTCAAGGTAAATTCAGGAAAAACAGGAAAGATTTAGGAGTTAGTTCGATATGAATTACTTTCAGATGATTATGGCGTTGATAGGCGTTTTGGCGCTGGTCTTCGTGATTTTTTGGGTTATGAAGAAGTTCAACGCGCGCGTTTCCCTCACGGATTCGCGGCATCTGAAGGTGCTGGAGCGCGTAAATCTCGGTCCTGATAAAATGCTCCTTATCGTGAGCGTCTGCGGGAAATGTATGCTGCTGGGCGTGACCGCGCAAAGCACCGTGAAAATCTGCGACCTCGACGAAACCGAGGAGGAGCTTGTCGCGAAGCAATCCGACAAGCAGTTTCCTACGTTTTCCGAGAGCTTTAGGTCAATTCTCGGGAAAAAGAAGGCGGAAAATTCCGATAATGGTGAAAATAACCTAAAAGTTACGCTTGAAGATGTGCAAAACGGCGAAAATAAAAATCGCCAAAGTCAACAAGATTTGAGCTTTGATGTTGTTAAAAATGACGAAAGCGACAGCGAAAATAACGTAAATCGGGAGTGAGGAAATTGTTAAAACGCTTACTTAATGCGGATAAAAGGCTTGTCCTCAGGTTTTTCGCGTCGTTTTTGCTGTCGGCGGTTTTGATTGCGCTTTTCTGCGGACTTTCGGCTTATGCGGCTTCCGCGGAGAGCGGAAATTCCGTGACGAGCGGCAATTCCTCGGTGACAAGCGACAGCTCGAATTCCACGGACGCATCCGGTTCAACCGCAAGCCCCGGCGACTACGCAAACAGCGAGCAGACAAGCGTCGGAACGCCGGGTTCATCGGTTTTGCAAGAGGTAATCGGCGTTGACGCGTCGCAGCCGCTTGAAATCATCATTCTGCTCACGCTGATTGCGCTTGCGCCGTCGCTGCTGATTATGATGACCTGCTTTATGCGAATGGTCATCGTGCTGGGCTTTCTCCGAAGCGCAATGCAAACGCAAAATACCCCGCCGAATATGGTGCTGACGGGAATTGCGCTGTTCCTCACGATTTTCATTATGGCGCCCGTATTCGCCGAGATAAACGACACGGCGTATCAGCCCTACGTCAACGAGAAAATCACCACGGAAGAAGCGCTTGAAACCGCAAGCGTGCCGCTGAAACGGTTTATGCTCAAGCAGACGTCCAACGACGACCTTGAGTTCTTCATAAAGCTCTCAAAAACGGAAATTCCCGAGGGCACCGAGCTCACCGATGAATACAAGCAGACCGAGCTCCCGCTTTCGACGATAATTCCGTCGTTCATCATCAGCGAGCTGAAACGCGCGTTCCAGATGGGATTTATGATTTTCCTGCCGTTTTTGATAATAGATATTGTGGTCGGCTCAACGCTTATGTCTATGGGTATGATGATGCTGCCGCCGGCGATGATTTCGATGCCGTTCAAGATACTGGTTTTCGTGCTTGCGGACGGCTGGAATTTGATGATAGGAAGCCTTGTTTCAAGCTACAACTGGTAGCGTAAGGAAGTGAATTTATGACGCAGGACGACGTTCTTGAGATTTTACAGGCGGCGATAATGCTGGCGCTGAAGCTGGCGCTGCCGGTGCTGATTGTGGCGATGATTGTGGGACTTGTTGTCGCGATTTTACAGGCGGCGACTCAGGTTCACGAGCAGACGATTTCCTTTGCACCGAAAGCGGTTGCCGTGGGACTTACGCTGTTTTTCCTCGCGCCGTGGATGATAAACGAAACAATCGATTTCGTGAACTTGATTTTTGACAAAATGGCGGGGCTGCCGATTACATAAAATGCGCATAGCACGCCGACTACTTCGGTCAACGAGCGAAATCAATGCGGTGACGGCGTCCGTGCCGTCACTTGGAAATTTCGCTCTGCAACATCGTGTTGCACCTCCTAGCAAGGCACAAAGCCTTGCGTTGTCGGCTTTCCTCGTATTCGACGCACTCTGCGCATTTTAGGGTAATGCTTTTTCGATAAATTTGGCTCAACAGCGCGGGTTAAGAAGCGGCTGTAAAAAATAGGTGAGGGAAGATGTCTGAGGTCTGGACCGCGATTCAAACGAATTTCATCGTTTTCATAATGGTTTTGGCGCGGGTGACGGGCATTTTCACGTTCAACCCGATTTTCGCGCGGCGCGGCGTGCCGAATGTCGTCAAAGTCGGCGCTTCGCTGGCGCTGGCGGTGGTGATGACAACCGCGGGAAGCTTCGAGTACAAGCTCCCAAACGGCTTTTTCCCGTTCGCGTTTGACTTGGGCAAGGAGTTGCTTGTGGGCGCGGTGCTGGGATTTTTCGTCAACCTGATGCTCCAAATCTTCTCGATGGCGGGCGAGGTCACGGATATGCAGCTCGGCTTGTCGATGGCGAAAAGCTACGACCCGACCTTTGGTAACGCGGGACTTTCCACGAATTTATACAGCTATTGGTATATTCTGTATTTTTTCGCGGTGGGCGCGCACAAAAGCTACATCGAGCTGTTCAGCGTGAGCTACGACTCCATTCCGATGGGCTTCGGCAGCTTTAATATGAATATTCCGTACATTATGGTCAAGTACTTTGAAACGGTGCTGACGCTGGGCTTAAAGCTCGCGATGCCGATAATCGCGGCGTCGCTGATTGCGGAATTTTGCATCGGCGTGCTGATGAAAGCGGTGCCGACAATCCACGTTTTCGTGCTGAATATTCAGATAAAAATGCTTGTCGGGTTCATTGTTTTGGCGGCAAGCGCGCCGGTGGTTTCCGAATTTATGGAGGACATCACGGCGATTATGTTTGAGAATTTGAACGGTCTTGTTCAGGGATTTGTGTAGTGATTTAGCCCGATTGATTTGCTGGTGGTGAGAATTTTTGGCGGGTGAAGAAAAAACCGAAAAAGCCACGCCGAAAAAGCGTCGCGACCAACGAAAAGAGGGCAACGTCCTTCAGTCAAAAGAGGTCGTGACGGCGGTTTCCGTGCTGGGAATTTTCTCGGCGGTGCGGCTGCTGGCGGGCTTTTTTATGAAGAGTATTCTCGCTTACACTCAAAACATCTACGAGGAATCGGCAACCTACTCCGTTACCCCCGACAACATAATGCCGCTTGTCGTCGATATGATGACGCTTTTCGTTATCGTTGTGGGACCGATTTGCGCGGTAGCGATGGTTTTGGGCGTTTTGCCGACAATCGCGCAGACAAAAGGCTTGTTCACGATGAAAGCCCTGAAGCCCAAATTCTCGCGGCTCAATCCCTTTGCGGGCATCAAAAAAATGTTCTCGCTTCAGGCGATTGTGGGAATTGTCAAGGGGCTTATCGAGGTAATCGTTGTCGGCGTGATGATTTACAACGAAATCACCGCCCGAATGCCGAAAATTCTCGCGCTGATGGACGCGGGAGTTATGCAGGGGCTTGCATACGCGGCGCTGTCGATTTATGACCTTGTTATGCTGATTTGCATAATGCTGGTGTTTGTCGCGGCGGCGGATTTCCTGTTTCAGTGGTGGCAGTTTGAGAAAAAGCTCAAGATGTCCAAACAGGAAGTCAAGGAAGAGTTCAAGCAGATGGAAGGGGACCCGCAGGTTAAATCCAAGATAAAACAG
>CAMEQX010000077.1 GCA_945933905.1 uncultured Clostridia bacterium | reverse complement strand
CAGCAACATACGGGTTTTCACCCTCATCAATCTGAAGGAAATTCTTGAGAACCGCAAGAGAGTCCTTTGCATTAAGAATTCCGTCGTTGTCCATATCTCCGGGCATATCACTGAAATCGCCGAGCATAACAACATACTCGCCCTTTTCGCTTACCTCAAGACCGATTGCCGCGCCATTTTCGTCAACCTTTACATTGTCCACGAAAACAAGCTCTCCGTCAACCTTCTTGAAGAGATTTGCAAACTTTCCGGAGTTTGTTGCCTTGAAATTGATGTTGAGTGTGGTTTTAACGCCGGTGTCGTTGATTTTGAAGCCTGTTCCGACTTTACCGCGAAGCTCGCTTGTTCCCGAAACAGTTGTTGTGGTAATCGACAAATCTGCGGCTTTCGCGGCTGTTTCGTCAATTTCCGAGCCGTCAATCGTCCAGCTGAACACGTTGTTTACCTCAAAAGTAACCTCAGCGTCGGATTTTGCGATTGAACCGATAACCTCAGCGGGAACAGTCTTGTTTCCGTTCAGGCTGATGGTTTCAGACTCGCCTTCGGGGATTTTTTCGATATCGCCAGCAACATCAGACCAGCTCTGTTCTTTTCCGTCAACCGAAGGATTGTCGGGAGTTGAGGAGCCGCCCGAAGAACCGCCCGAGCCACCTGTACCGCCGCTTGATGTGGATTTCTTGGTGAACTTTGCTGTTACAACATTGCTGTCTTCCATATCCGCCTTAACCGCAATCGCCTTGACGGTCGTATCCGCTGAAACAGTGAAAGATTCGGTATATTTCGTGCTGCTCGTTGTCGGGGTGGTGCCGTCCAAAGTGTAGTAGATATCCGCGCCCTCTGTTGCGCAAGTTATTTCAACAGTCTGAGAGCTTGAGAAAGTGCCGCCGTTGGGGGTGATTGTGGGGGCGGAGACCTTTTCAACATAGTCAACAAAAAGCGCTTCGATGATAATTTCTGTATCCGCGCTGTTTATTGCAAGTGCGAAATCATAACCGCCATCGGACTGCTTTGTGGGAAGAGCCTTGCCGTTTTCAAAACCATATTCTGTATCGGTTCCGGTTCGGGAATTGATAACGCGAAATCCGCACAATTCCTTATTCGCGCCGGGCATGAAGATAACGTGCAAGGTGCCCGAAGCCTGTTTGTAGATGTATTTGCTTTCGTTGCCCAAAGACATAGACGATACTTGGTTCATTGCTCCCGAAACGGTGACGGTTCCGTTTTCATCAATAAGATTTACCGTGTGAACCACGAACTCGCCCTCGCCCGCAGAAAGCTTGTCAAATTCCGACCAATTTACAAACACATTTATGGAAGGAATATCTACACCATCGAACAAGGCATTCGGAGTAATTGAGAAGGTGTAAGTGCCGTTGCTGCCGCTCGCGGAAATGGGCTTAGACTCAAAATTTGATTGATTAACAACCTCAACTATCGGCGTTTGTCCTGCGCGGTCTGCGGGAACAGTTAACGTGAAATTGATTGCCTGAGAATTATCGCTGTACTTATACCATTTTCCCCAAACATTCGGGCTTGCGGTGAATCTATTTTCACTGCCAATCTGAGCCTCAACCTTACCGCTTTCACGGTCGTCATAAACCACCTGGAAGCAGCCGCCGTTTTCGGGATTTATTTTCTTAACAGCAAGCGCGAAGTCAGAGAAGCTGTTCGTTTTGAAGGAGAGTTTGCCGTTATTGAGGGTAGGCGTGATTTCCTCAACACCGTCGCCGTGTTTGTGGAGAATTACAACTTCCTCAAAGTTTTCCGCCAAGTCAAGAGTGATATCAACCTCGTTCGCAAGGTTATTCAGAGCCTTTTCCCAGTAATCCTCAAGCGTTCCCTTGTACCAAACCTGATTGAGATTGATGTCAAGAACGGAATTGATGGTGTATCCCTCTTTGCTGAATTTGTCTTTACCTGTTGCTGAATCGCTTACGGACAGGATAACCGAGCCCGAGTCGATTGTATTTGAGCCGAGGTCAACCTCGCCGCTTTTTACAGTATCGGTTCCGCTCTTAACCTCATCTCCAACCTGTGTGATTTTTGCTCCGAGGTGGAAGTTGCCTCTTGCGACATTGAAAATAAATACAGAAGGTTCAGCGCCGGTTTTGAACGGATTTCCGTTTAATGCAAATTCAGTAAGCTGATAGCCGGCATCGGGAATAATCTTCACCGTGATTTCAGCGCCCGCCGGCAAAACAGCGCTTCCGCCGCTTCTATCTTCATTCTCTTTCCAACACAAAAATTCGGTTTGCTGAAATGTTTCACCGTTAACTTTTATGCTTTGGAGCTCCATTTTACCGTGTTCAATCAGGTCGTCATCATTTACATTTTCATTTCTTTCATACCACCAACTGAAGTTTCCGACAACCATTTCATCGCCGCTAACCTCAGCTGTTGCGGACTCAATCTCATAACTATTCGCTTTGGTTACGGATATTTTGAAGCGGTAAAGTTGTCCCTGAATAGCGCCAAGAAGACCTGCATCTGTTGTCGGGATTTGGCTCAGATAATCGGTACCATTTATCTTGAGCTGTGTGTATTTTTTGTTGATGTGGCATTCCACATAGAAATCAACCGTTTCGCCGGTATAATGATAATCGACGGTCAAATCCTCGGGAATTTCTACACTGCCGTAAAAGATGGAGTCGTTTATGCAGAAGTTGAGTTCTCCGTTTACTGTAACGGGAATATTTTCAACATAGGTACCCGAGTATTGATTTCTGAAAGGTCTGTTTCCGCCTTCTTGTTTGTTTCTAAGGGTATAATCAAAATCAAAGTTTGTTTTATCGGAAGATAATGTGTAAGTCTTTCCGTTTTCGGATAACAACGCAGCTATCTCATCAGCGGCGGCGGCGTTTCCGCTACCGTCTTCCCGCAGACAAACATCTTCCAGACGATATTCCGGTTTCGGCTCGATTTTTATGGTGATTGATGTCTTTTTACCCAAGTCAATCCGGTCGAAGTATTTTGACTGGTCTTCGTTTGTTTTAACTTCGGCTGTTTTGAAACCTTCATCGCCGTCGAATTTATACTTAATCGCTCCGCCGACAGCAAAATCGCCATTGCCTCTGATTGAGAGCTCTCTTTTGTTTTCCGGCGCGAATCCGAATTCGAGCTCAAAGGTGCTTGCAGCAACGGTTGAGCCGTCAACAAAAGTTGATAAATCATATGTATATCCGTCCGATAACATAGCCGTTATATCATCGTTGGTTGCTTGGTTAACACTTCCGTTTACGCTCAACTTAACGCCGCTTTTCGTATCAAATTTATAGCCTTCATTCGACTTGATTTGAATGGTAACGGAAGTGCTTTCGCCCAAAACAATCGGCTCGTAATTGCCGTCGCTAATCTTTACCTGTTGAAACTCTCCCTCGCCGTTCAGTTTATAATACACGTTACCGCCGACTGTTCCAACGCCTTGACAAGTAATTCTCACCTTGCCGACATCATCGCCTGCCTCGGCAAACGCCGTCATCGGCATCATAAAAACGCAGATTGCCAGCAAAATGCTAAGCAATCGCTTTGCTAAGCTTTTGTTTTTTTGCATAAAAATACCTCCTAGTCAATTTATACAAAGAAATTATATCATTATTTTACAAAAAAGTTAAAAAAATTTCCGAATTGACAGCGTGACTATTCGGAAACACCTTGATTTTCATACGAAAATAGGGTATAATATTAAATATGTAAAACTTTCGGAATGGAGAAGAAAATGAATTTTAACGAAAAGCTAAACGATTACATAACCGAATTAGACTGCACCGCAAAGGAACTCAGCGCCGTTTGCGGCTTGTCGCCCGCTACTATCAGCAGATACAGAAGCGGCGAGCGTATGCCCGAAATCGACAGCGACGCTTTCACTCAGCTTTGCGAGGGAATTGCCTCTCTTCTCCGTGAAAAAAACGGCGACGCGGCGCTGTCAAAAAGCGAAATCGAAAGAGGATTTTTCACTTGCTCGGATATTATTGCCACAAGCAAGGAAAATCTGCGGCAAAAGCTGAACATTTTGATTTCCGTGATGAACATAAATATCTCAAAGCTCTGTCAATCCACAAACTATGAAGCCTCCGCGCTTTTCAGAATTAGAAACGGCTCACGAAAGCCCTCCGACCCCATCAAATTCACCTCGGATATCGCGGGATTTATTGTCCGTGAAACAAAATCTCCCGCCGAAAGAAAGCTTTTGTCAGAGCTTATTGGCTGCACCTTTGATGAAACCAATGATTCTGCCGTGCTTTTCGACCGCTTGCGCGACTGGCTTATCGCGGGACAAAAGCACCCTAAATATGAAATTTCTGAATTTCTTGTAAAGCTGAACGATTTTGACTTGAATGAATACATAAGAGTAATCCATTTCGATGAACTCAAGGTTCCGACGGTGCCTTTTCAGCTTCCCACGTCAAAGACTTATTTCGGTCTTCAGGAAATGATGACAGCAGAGCTTGATTTTCTCAAAACAACCGTTCTTTCAAAATCCCTCGAGCCCGTGATAATGTACAGCGATATGCCGATGGATAAAATGTCAAAGGACGCGGATTTCCCGAAAAAATGGATGTTCGGAATGGCGATGATGCTCAAGAAAAAGCTTCATCTGAATATGATTCACAACATCGACCGTCCGTTTGAGGAAATGATGCTCGGGCTTGAAAGCTTTATCCCTATGTATATGACCGGACAGATTTCGCCGTATTATCTTGACGGGGCGCAAAGTGATGTGTTTTTGCACTTTCTGAAGGTTTCGGGAACAGCAGCGCTTTCCGGAGAAGCAATCTCGGGACATCACGAGGACGGAAAGTATTATCTCACCAAAAACAAGGACGAGGTTGCTTATTATAAAAAACGCGCAAGAGAGTTGCTCGCGCACGCAAATCCGCTTATGGAAATCTACACCTCACCCGACGAAGCGGAACTCCACACATTCCTGCTCAGCGACTCTCAGACAGACGGCAAAAGAAGAAGCATTCTGTCCGCTCCGCCGCTTTATGTTTTCGACAGGGAAAAGCTTGAACTGTTTTTGAGCGGGAAAGCTTTGTCCGAGGAGGAAAAAAAGAAAATTCTCGACCAAGCCGATACACAACGGCAAATAATCGAGAAAATTCTTGAAAATAATATTGTTGAGGACGAAATCCCTATTCTTTCAAAGGAAGAATTTGAAAAGCACTCGCTTGTTGTTTCTCTTTCAAGCTATTTTATGGAAAAAGATATTTTTTACACCTTCGAGGAGTATTCACAACATATCCGAATAGCCGAGGAATTTGAAAAACAGCACCCAAATTACTGCTTGAAGAAAACGTCTGCGTTTACCTTCAGAAATCTTCGGATTGATATTCACGAGGGAAAGTGGGTTATGGTATCAAAAAGCAAATCCCCCGCAATAGTTTTTCTCATTCGTCACCCGAGGCTCTGTCAAGCAATAGAGCTTTTTGTCCCGCCGGTTACCGAAGAATAATCAAGCGTTATAATACATATCGTAAACGATAAAACCGCTCACGTTATCCAGCGAGCCGGGATAGGTTTCCTGACACATCATACATCTCGGCTCTCCAAGCGGAATTCCACTTGTCGCAAAAATGTTGTATTCTGACGATGTCTTAAACCCGACGCGGTTGTAGAACCGAAAATCGCCTTCTACTGTTATGCCCTTAAAGCCCATTTCCTTCACTTTTTCAATGCCCAAAGTAATCATCGCCGAGCCTATTCCTTGATGAAAATAATCCGCGTGAACGGAAACGGGTGCAAGCATCACGATATCCGTGCTGTCTGCGCCGCCGTGACCGCCCTCCTTTGCGGGCGACAAGGGAAATCTCGAAAACAGAAAATGCCCGACAATTTTTCCGTCAAGCTCCGCCACAAACGACAGCTCGGGTATGTAGTATTCGGAATCTCTGATTTCCTCAACAAGCGCAATTATATCCGTGCCGTCGGAATAGTCTGTTCCCTCCCGAAACGAACGCAAAATCAAAGAAACAATGTCCTTATAATCCTTATGTTCTTCGGGGCGAATTTTGATATTATTGTTCATTTTTCCTCCTGAATTCAGCAAAATTCCCTTCCGCGAGAAACCTCGTCAAGAAAGAAGCCGTCAAGCGTTTCCCATTCAACGCGCTCTCGCTTGGGAATTGTTTCCATAATCTCGTCAAGCCGCACGATGTTGTCGGCTAAAAATTTGTCTATTTCAGTAAAATGCGGTATTTTTTCCTTTTCGGCGGCGTTTATTTTGATTTCAAGCAGCCGTTGAACAGCGCCGCTAAGATACTCGGGAAGCTCCGCCTCAACCAGCTCCGCAAAAGGCACAGGCGGGGCTGAATTATTCTCCAGCACCCACTTGCACGCAAGAATGGGACGAAGCGCATAGAAGTATTTTTTCGGCTGAACCTCGTCTGATTGCAGGAAATGCTTTACGTTATTGCGGGCGGTGTTGAGGTAATGATACAGCATATTTTTCTGCGAAAAAAAACGCTTCGCACACGGCGCAATCCTTTCGCGAAATCCGTCCTCAAAGTAAGTTATCGGCGAATTCAGCCACTCAAACAGCGTAGGGTTTGACCGAAACAG